>NZ_JAHWCO010000184.1:0-6273 GCF_020054415.1 Candidatus Symbiopectobacterium sp.
ACTGCGTAACCGATTGCAACGGCTCAATAGCAAGACGCTCGGATATTCAAAATCATCCGAAATGCACGATAGGATCATCGGTACTTACATCGAACGCGAGTACTACGTTTGATGCTACATCAACTCATTGAATACACGACCTACGGGCTGATATTGCACGGCGTATTTCCTGACTATGCATTAGGTGCTGGCACCTTTGCCATTGCAGGAATAGGCGCGTTGTTTGCGGCTTCAGTACGCGCCCCATTGACCGGAATTGTGCTGGTGCTGGAAATGACGGATAACTATCAGCTGATTCTGCCCATGATCATCACCTGCCTGGGGGCGACGTTAATGGCGTAGTTTCTAGGCGGACAACCGCTCTGCTATTTTGGCACGAACGCTGTGGCGGCAGAATGCGTTAGAGCAGCGTGCGGAAAATGAACGCAAGGCCAAACCTTGAACCTTGTTTCCCGCTGTTGGATAATGAGCGTATGATTGGGATAAGGCGAACGGAGTGCGCCGCCCAATAAAAGACAAGCTGGGAGTACGACAATGAGCGATGAAGTAATGGCTGTTCCGCTGCAATTCACTGATGCTGCGGCAAAAAAGGTGAAAGTCCTGATTGCTGATGAAGAGAACACGGAGCTGAAACTTCGCGTTTACATCACCGGCGGCGGCTGTAGCGGCTTCCAATACGGTTTCACTTTCGATGATAAAATTAACGACGGTGACATGACCATTGAGAAACAGGGCGTGGCGCTGGTGGTAGACCCGATGAGTCTGCAATATCTGGTCGGTGGTTCTGTGGATTACACGGAAGGTCTGGAAGGTTCGCGCTTCGTGGTCACTAACCCGAATGCGAAAAGCACCTGTGGCTGCGGCTCTTCTTTCAGTATCTGATTATCCTACCGCTGATATCGAAAAAATCGCGTTCTTCAACGCGGTTTTTTGTTTTAACGGGCCGAATAAACCAACCTGCGCCATCACCACTCAATCGTGATCAGCCGCTGTTCCTGATGGGTTACCGTGCGAGCTCCTGCGCTTAGCGAGGTTTGCGTAATCTTTGGCATCAGCGCTTTTGCGTTCGGGCATTCCACGCGGGCGGTGGCTGCGTTTTCCTTGACCTCACAGACAGCAACCACGTTTAGCCCTACATTGATTTGCCTGCTGGTGCTTGCCGCATACGCCGTATTGCAGGCCAGCATCAACAGGCTCGCGTTAAGCAGACTTATCTTTATCACTTTTCTACCTGGTGTTAAAAAGAAACGTTGCCGGTTCAGTGCACAATGTGCGCTATAAAATCGTTATGTTTTGGTTTTTATACGGTTGCGTTTTAGCCGTTTGCAGCATGATAACCGGTTTTTAACTGGATGAAAAGCGTGCAGTAATGCCTACACGAGCGCAGGCATTACCCTATGGTTTACTGGGCTGGGAGGGCGGCGAGTTGCTGACAAATGTACTGGGCTGCCAGCAGCATGCGCGGGCTGCTGCGATTAAACCAATCTTCATCTACCGTAATAATTGGCACGGACAACTGCGGCGACCAAAAATCACGCGTGGCGGCCGCATCGGCAGCGGTGCACGTCGTAATGATCACCTGCGGGTTGCGCCGCAACACCTGTTCACGACTGACCTGTGGCCAGGGCACCTTGCTGTCATCGAAAACATTGACGCAGCCACACAGGGAGAGTACCTGGTTTTGCAACGACTGTTTGCCTGACGTGAACAGCGGGTGTGTACCAACTTGCAGGAATACCTGATGTTTTGACGCATGGACGTAGCGTGCTTTCAAATAAGCCAACTGCTGGCGTAAGGTCTGTGCATTTTGTCGCGCAATCTCAGGGTGCGCGCTGTATTGCCCAAGCTGTTCCAGAATGGTCGGTATTGCCTCCAGCGAGGTGGGATCCAGATACAACACCGGAATGCCAAAGGCTGAGAGTTGCTCAAGCGGTCGCTGCGGGTTCCCTTCACGCCAGGCCAGAACCAAATCCGGCTTTAAGGCAAGCACCCGTTCCAGATTGATACCTTGCCAGGAGGTAACCTGTTCCCGCTGTTGCGCTTCGGGCGGGTAGTTTGACCAGGCACTCACGCCAATCACCTGATCGCCCATGCCAGCGGCGAAGGCCAGCTCCGTAGCGTGGGGAGCCAGAGCGATAATGCGCTGGGCGACAGCGTCTGCGTTGGCAAGCCCGGCCATGAGCAGACACAGTATTGCCAGAAGAGAGAGCCCGCGAACGCGCATCAGGCTTTTCCGGCGAGATCTTGCAACATGGCGCTCACCATGCGTGATGATTGCTGTGCCGCCACGGCCAGAAACTCGTCAAAACTCAGGTGAGAGGCTTTGTCTGCCACATCGGAAATGGCGCGTACTACGACGAAAGGCACACCGAACTGATGGCAAACGTGAGCGATTGCCGTGGCTTCCATTTCGACCGCGACGGCCTGTGGGAAGGTGCGACGGATGCGAGCAAGCGGTTCTGCACCGTTGATAAACGCATCACCACTGACAATCAGCCCCTGAACCGCATTCAATTGCAGAGACACTATGGCGCGCTCGGCCAGCGCAATAAGGGATGTATCGGCGGGAAACGCCACCGGGCAACCTGCCATCTGGCCCGCTTCATAACCGAAGGCGGTGACATCGGCATCGTGATAGCGCGCTTCACTGGATACCGCTATATCGCCGACGTTCAGGGTCGGTGCCAGACCGCCCGCAGAACCGGTGTTGATGACGATGTCAGGACGAGCATGTTCCAACAGCAGCGTGGTGCCCATCGCCGCGGAAACCTTGCCAATACCGGATTTTAACAGCGCCACTTCGACACCGTTCAGCCACCCACTGTAGATTTCGCATCCGGCGCGTGCGAAGGTACTGAGGTTTTCGATGCGATCGCGCAGGATCGTCACTTCTTGTTCCATGGCCCCGATGATGCCGACTTTCATAAGATTCACCACAAAATTTCGAATAGTTAGCCATAGTCTGTGTTGTGTAGTCTATCATGGCTAACGGGGTGAAATGGAACCCAGGCGTGATTTTGGCGGCGGTAAAGGGGGAAGGGGATGTCCGGTATCGATTTTTCAAAGAAATTCAGCGTTCAGCGGCCTCTGAGCAAACCTATCACCGCGGAGAGCGAATATGACATCGTCCGCCTGTTCGAAAGTGATAGGGGGCGTATCATCAACTCTGCCGCGATCCGCCGTTTACAACAGAAGACGCAGGTATTTCCGCTGGAGCGTAACGCCGCCGTGCGTTCGCGGCTGACGCACTCTATGGAAGTGCAGCAGATCGGTCGCTACATCGCCAAAGATATTCTGGTGCGAATAAAAGGCGAAAACCGACTGGACGCCCTTGGCCTGTCCCTGTGGCAGACGCCCTTTGAAAGCATGGTAGAAATGGCCTGCCTGATGCATGACATCGGCAACCCGCCCTTTGGCCATTTTGGTGAATCCGCTATCAACAACTGGTTTAGAAAACGGTTGGATGCCGCTTATATTCAGGATGATGCATTGTCGCGTGATGATGCTTGTCAGGTTGAAGCCCTGCGGCTGAAAGGCGATGCGCATGATGCATTGCGGCGTCAGGTGCGACAGGATCTCAGCCATTTCGAAGGCAATGCACAAGCGATTCGTTTGGTGCATACGCTGCTTAAACTGAATCTCACCTACAGCCAGGTAGGCTGTATTCTCAAATATACCCGGCCAGCGTATTGGGTCGGCGAGGTGCCCGATACCTACCGCTATATGATGAAAAAGCCGGGCTATTACCTTTCTGAACAGGATTTTGTTACCGATTTGCGCCAGGAATTGTCGCTGGAAGAATACCATCGCTTTCCGCTCACCTACATCATGGAAGCCGCGGACGACATCTCTTACTGCGTCGCCGATCTGGAGGATGCGGTAGAAAAAGAGATCCTTACCACCGAACAGCTTTATCTGTACCTACGCCAAACCTGGGGCACGTTCGATCCCTCGGATCTGTTTGCCAAAACCGTAGAGCAGGCTTATGAAAGTCGAAAACGGCACCGCTGGCGCAGCACCGACGATCAATTTTTTATGCAGTTGCGCGTCAATACGGTGGCTAAGCTGGTGCCTTACGCGACGCATCGTTTTATCAAAAATTTGCCTGCGATTTACGCTGGCGCTTTTGATGAGGCGCTGCTGGAAGACAAGGGCGCACAGGCTAAACTGTTGAGGGTGTTCAAAGAGGTTGCGCGCAACTATGTGTTTAATAACGCAGAAGTCGAAAAGCTGGAACTGCAAGGCTATCGCGTGATCGGGGGGCTATTGGACATCTATCATCCGCTGCTGGAAATGTCTTATGACGCGTTCAGCCAAATGGTGAATGACGATACGCATCCGCACTATCCCATAGAAACCCGGCTCTACCACAAGCTTTCCAGCAAACATTGTCTGGCCTATCGTGAAGCCACGCTCCAACTCTCGGCACTGTTTTGTGAGGAACAGGAGATTTGGGAATACTATTATCGGGCGCGATTGATTCAAGATTATATCAGTGGAATGACAGATCTTTACGCTTACGACGAGTACCGGCGGCTGATAGCGGCGGAATAACAATTTATGTAAAGAGGCTCCATACTTGCTTATGTTTGGTCCAGCGCGCGGCGACTGAGGCGGTAGTATCGACATCCAGCCAGATGCCAAATCTGGCTCCGATGCTTGAGAAAGTGATGCCTTCCGTCGTCAGCATCTCCATTGAAGGGCATACCGACGTCAAGCGCAGCAATATTCCGCAGCAGATGCAGCCTTTCTTCGGTGAGAATTCGCCGTTCTGTCAGGAGGGTTCACCCTTCCAAAACTCCCCAATTTGCTAGGGGGCTGAAGACAAATGGGAAGAGGGCGCGCCCGCAAAACGTGAGAACTTCCAGGCATTAGACTCTGGTGTGGTGATCAACGCGGAGAAAGGCTATGTGGTAACCGATAACAACGTGGTCGACAACGCGGACAAGATTCAGGTACGGCTTTACGATGGGCGTAAGTATGATGCCAAAGTGATTGGCAAAGACCCGCGTACCGACGTTGCCTTGATTCAACTGATTGATTTTAAAAATCTGACCTCCATCAAGATCTCCGATTCCGATCAGTTACGGGTGGGTGACTATACAGTGGCGATCGGCAACCCCTACGGCTTAGGCCAAACGGCGACGTCCGGTATTGTTTCGGCGTTAGGGCGCAGTGGGCTGAATATCGAGAATTATGAAAACGTTATCCAGACCGATGCCGCGATCGACCGAGGCAACTCGGGCGGGGCGCTGGTTAACCTTAATGGTGAGCTTATCGGTCTGAACACCGCGATTCTGGCACCGGATGGTGGAAACATCGACGTCGCGTAGATAACCTGTTCTCCCGCATGACCGAGAGCGGCCGCCTGCGGGTACGGATGGCGTTGGGTAACTATTTTACCGGGCAGGGCAGCATTGCGCGTTCTTACCGTACTGCGCGTACCACCATGGGCGTTGGGAAACAGCGGATGCCCAGTCAACGTTGCTACTACTATCAGGATTTAATGCTGCCAGTGTGGCTCGATAGTCTGCGCGGTGGCTGGCAGGCCAATGAACTGGTTCGTCCGTTGGCAAAACTGAAAGCGATGTACGGCAATGGTTTGTTGCGACGTACGCTTAACGTCTGGTTTCGCAATAACGTTCAGCCGGGCGCTACGGCTAAGGCGCTGTTTATCCATCGCAATACGCTTGAATATCGCCTGAACCATATTTCCGAACTGACCGTGCTGGATTTGGGCAACTTTGATGATCGTTTGCTGCTCTATGTTGCACTGCAACTCGATGAAGAAGAATAATTTGCTCTCTGATTGATCCAAGGGGCCGATTGCCCCTTGTGTATCAACTTAATAAATTAATTTATATGTTATTTTTATTTTTTATGCCCACTTGATGACTACACCTCAAAGAAACAATAGCGGATACCGGGCACAACCAGCTTTATCCACAAGTAAAAATCCTCCTACGAGATTACCATGCAAAGCACACCTCGGGTGCGTTAAATTAAACAGCAATACATTGAAAATAAAAGGATTTGATTTATCAGTCTCCAGATAACGTCCATCTTTGACCAAAAGGCCGCGGTTTTCGGGGACTTTTCATGATCTCCTGCCTTCTGTTTTTTTCTTGCTATCATGAGTCATTGATTTTCAAGTTGACCAATAAGCAGGTGTAATGATGGGATTATTGAACCGGAACGATATTGAAATCGAAATCAGTCTTTGTACTCGCGATGATGCACCTAAAACCGCGAAGGTAAAACTACGTGATGTCG
>NZ_JAHWCO010000051.1:0-1555 GCF_020054415.1 Candidatus Symbiopectobacterium sp.
CAGATGTGCACGCTCAATACGCTGTGTATACAGCTTTCTAACAATGTGTTTTACTTTTGGAAGTTCGTCGTTGTAAGCCCTGTAGCCATCCGTGTTTGCATGACTGACGACGGTAACGCTGATGGCCACTTTTGCCATAACCGTGTTTTTTCACAGGAGATGTCTGTTCACAAAACGGGCATATTACATCAACTTTAGCCTCTGTATTCCACATCCAAAACCGGACATTTCACACTGCAATCAACATATTGAATACACGACCGAAAATTTCCATTATCGCCAACGCTCCAGACAAACGACGCCGTGATCTCGACAACCTGCAAAAGGCGGTTTTCGACTCGCTCACGCATGCGGGCTTCATGCTGGACGACGAACAGATAGACGATTTCAGGGTAAAATGCGGGCAGCAAGAGCGTGGAGGCAGTCTGGATATCGTCATCACGGAATTGGAGGTGGCATGAAATTCCTTCACGACATCCTCAACCTCTTCACACCCATCACCCCAACTATCCAGCCAACGCATCATCAGTGCTGGGATGCAAGTCCTCGGAGGAAGAAATGCCAATAGCTGAACTTAAGCTCACGGATGACCAGCATCGATGGATTGAAGGGTGATTGGAATTATGGGGCGCGTGGGTTTATTAAGGGAGGCTAGAGAAGCGGCAAAGCAGCGTAATTGCGCAGTTCATGGAGAGTAGAGCCAGGCAGGGTGACGAGTAGGCCCATGTGCAACGATGATGACGGAATGTTGATTTCTCAGGTGGTAGATTCCGTCATGCGCATTGACACAAGGGCGCTCGGTATTCTTCTCAGCTACTACGCTCACGGATCATCTAAGCGAGCAATTGCGTCGTACTATCACAAAGCCGCAAGGCCACGCAAAATCGACAGGGGGAGATTGGATGAGGGGTGGCGTAAGCCGTCAGAGGAAGCGCTGAGGAAAGATATTTCACAGATACTGGAGTCTACGCTGTATATTCTCTACAATCCGCTGCGAAATGCGTTTAAAAGTCGTAAACATGTGGCGAAAATTAAACATGTTGCATGAAAGGACTTGACATCTTTTACCCATTTACCCATAATCATATCTAAGCTGCCGTTCGTGAGTCTTAAGTTTCGGCGGCACTCATTCAAGCCATTGCAGAAATGCAGGGGTTTTTTCGTTTCTAAGCTCCGGCGTTCGTCGGGGTTTTGTTGTTTTTGGAGACCTTTCAATGCCAAGCATCGATACATTCAGGTAAAATTGATTGCATGACAGGATATGAGGCTGGGGAATGAATAATCTACCCGACGATTACTTTTTGTATGCGCACGATGAGCTCGTTGCATTTCTGGAAAAGCAGGGTGAGGACTGTATACGAGAAATTCACCAGTCTAATGCACTGAATAAAGAAAATGGTCAGAACTTATTGATTATATGTACTAGCTCAGACCTGATCTGACAGTTACCGATTATTTATACAGGTGTCTGTCAGATTACATCTGGTTCAGATTCTTTTCTGCCCAGATCCGTTTTCCATCGAGTAAAGTGGCCATCGGCGTACGCCCGCAGCAC
>NZ_JAHWCO010000133.1:0-7969 GCF_020054415.1 Candidatus Symbiopectobacterium sp.
AGCAATGGCTGATTCATCTAGCCATACGGTTAGAGAACCGCGCTGCTTGAGGGCCTTGTTATAAGAGGGCCAGTTGGTGATTTTAAAATTTTGTTTTGCCATGGAGACCTGATTTTGAAACAACTGTGGTGATCTGCTCCAATGATTACCCAAAAGTTCTATTTATTCAACAAAGCCCCATTGCGGAAAAACGCCCACCAGCCTGTACCTCGCCATGCAGTTTGGCATTCGCGCGGCCAGCTACCCTTTCATCGCCGATGATATGGAAAATTTGCGTCTGCCTGAAGCGCTTAACCCATATCAACACAAACTGTTCGGGCTGACCATCAATGCCGAACGTTTGGCGGCGATCCGGGAAGAACGTCGCGGCAACAGTCGTTATGCGTCGTTGCGTCAGTGCCGGATGGAACTGAGCGAAGTAGAAGCGCTGTTTCGACGTCACCAGATTCCTTATCTCAACACGACAAACTACTCCGTGGAGGAGATTTCCGCCAAGATCATCGACATATTAGGCATGAGTCGTCTCATGCACTAGTACATTATCATTTTTTAGCGAAAGCGGGTTGAATTGCCCCCTAATTCGGTTATCGTGGATGTCATGACTTCCCGACATGTCGTCGTAGCGAAGCAGCCCATTTTGTAGGAGACGGGGAAAAACTGACACTCGCTTAGCGCCCAAGAGTCCCGCCGCCGTCTGACATGATGCGCGAGCCATTCACTCACGTAGCCTTATCTTCAGGAAGATAAACGCAGTGTGAGCGATGACTTGTTTTCTGTGCGCGTTACCCCTTGGTTCAGCGGCGTTTTTTTGCAAGACGAACCGCCATGCGACACGGTCCCCTGACCGACCCGTAAGCAGAGATATTGCATGTTAAAAACTGATGAGTTACGCAGCCAGCGGCTTGATCGTCTGATCGCGCCGCAGGTGCTGCTGGCGCAATTGCCGGTTTCATCTGCGGTTGCAGAAAATGTGACAATGTCACGAAATAGGATAGAAAATATTATCACCGGAAAAGATCCTCGGTTGCTAGCGATCGTTGGCCCCTGTTCTATCCACGATGTTGATGCTGCTCTCGATTATGCGCGCCAGCTCGCTACACTGTGTGCTCGCTATCAGGATCGGCTGGAAATCGTGATGCGCACCTATTTTGAAAAGCCGCGCACCGTTGTCGGCTGGAAAGGATTAATTTCCGATCCAGCCCTTGATGGTAGCTATCAGGTCAACCACGGCTTGGCATTGGCACGCCGTCTGCTGCTGGATATCAACGCGCTTGGTCTACCAACCGCAACAGAATTTCTGGATATGTTCACCGGGCAATACATTGCCGATATCATCAGTTGGGGTGCCATTGGCGCGCGAACCGCGGAAAGCCAGATTCACCGCGAAATGGCTTCCGCCCTCTCCTGCCCGGTGGGTTTCAAAAATGGCACCGACGGCAATCTACGCATCGCTATTGATGCCATCCGTGCCGCGCGCGCGTCTCATCTGTTTCTCTCGCCAGATAAACAAGGGCAAATGACCATCTACCAGACGCACGGCAACCCCTATGGCCATATCATTCTGCGCGGCGGGAAACATCCCAATTATCACGCCGCTGATATTCAGGCCGCCTGCGAACTGCTGCGCGAATTCGCTTTACCATTACAGTTAGTGGTGGATTTTAGCCACGGCAACAGCTACAAACAGTACCAGCGACAAATGGATGTGTGTGTCGATGTGTGTCAACAGATACGTTCGGGTTCGCGCGCCATTGCAGGTGTTACGGTGGAAAGCTTTCTGGTTGAAGGTCAGCAACCGTTGGCTGCGCCGCAAACGCTGGTTTACGGTAAATCGATTACCGATGGCTGCCTGGGCTGGCAGGACACTGAAACCCTGCTTGCACAATTAGCTGATGCGGTAGACAGCCGCTTCTAACGCCCTACTGCCTTTCAACCGCGCACGGTCATTCCTTGTCGTGCGTTGCCGCTCCACCATCCTCTGCTGGCTTACCTGTTTCCGACGTATTAAGAAATCTTCACTTGATGTCACCTTTTGGCAACATGAAAATGATTCTCATTTATTAAGTTAATTATTTCTAATACGATAATATCCATCGCAGAACGACCACAGGAACAGACAATGCCGAACGCGATTTATGCTCAATACCTGCAAGCGAAAAACAACAATCCCCGCCAGTACGCTCGTGATATCGCCACGACGCTCGGCATCAGTGAAGCAGTGTTGACGCATGCACGCGTCGGTCATGATGCGCAACGCTTGCGAGGGGATGCCAAGCGCTGGCTGCTGGCGCTGGAGAAGGTAGGCCAGACCAAGTCCATCACGCGTAACACCTATGCAGTGCACGAACAGGTTGGCGTTTACCAAAATCAACATTTGGACGGCCATGCGGGGTTGATACTCAATCCTTATGCGCTGGATCTTCGCCTGTTTTTGCATCAGTGGAATGTGGCATTCAGTCTGCGGGAAGAGACCGCACGGGGCGAGCGTCAGAGCATTCAATTTTTTGACCATCAGGGTGATGCTATCCTGAAGGTGTATGCCACCGAACAGACCGATATGGCGGCATGGGACGCCTATCTGGCTGAATTTGTCACGGACGTTAACCCAGAGGTGCAGTTACGTCAGGAAAACCCTGCGACCACTCAGGCTCCCAGCATCGACCAGGCGGCATTTGAAGCCGAATGGCGTGCCATGACGGACGTACACCAATTTTTCATTCTACTTAAACGCTACAATCTTACGCGTCAACAGGCTTTCCACGCCGTTAAAGACGATCTGGCCTGCAAGGTCGATAACAGCGCCCTGTCGCAAATTATTACCGCTGCGCAGCAGGATCAAAACGACATCATGGTGTTCGTTGGCAACCGTGGCTGCGTACATATTTTCACCGGCCCCATAGCCCGGGTGGAGAAAATGGCTCAGCACGCGGAATGGATCAACATTTTCAACCCGGATTTCACCCTGCACCTGATTGAAGATGCGATTGCCGAAAGCTGGATCACCCGTAAACCAACCGCAGACGGTGTCGTCACCAGCCTGGAACTCTATGCGGCTGATGGCACGCAAATCGCACAGCTGTTTGGCCAGCGCACTGAAGGCACGCCAGAACAGGCACAATGGCGCAAACAAATCGAGGCGCTCGCCGCAAATAAGGAACTGGTCGCATGAAAAACTGGCTTTACGCACTGCTCCTGACGCTACCACTGAGTGCCAGCGCCAATGAACGTATCGTCTCCATTGGAGGTGATGTTACCGAAATCATCTATGCGCTTGGCGCTGAGCAGCAACTCATTGCCCGCGACAGCACCAGCATGCACCCGGCCGCAACGAAAGCACTGCCGGATGTTGGCTATATGCGCCAATTGAATGCGGAAGGCATTCTGTCATTAAAACCGTCTTTGGTGATTGCCAGTGAGTTGTCACAGCCCTCTCTGGTGCTCAAGCAAGTGGCAGACAGCGGCGTCAAAGTGATCATGGTACCTGCACAACCGACGCTGGAAAGCATTCCGCAGAAAATCAGCACGATTGCACAGGCGTTGCAGAAAGAGAGCGAAGGCAAAGTACTGACCGACCGTTATCAGCAGCAGGTGTCCGCCGTGACACAGCAACCGCTGCCCGTCAAAGCGCTGTTTGTTCTCAGTCACGGTGGCATGACGGCCACGGCGGCAGGGAAAAATACTCCCGCCGATACGGTGATTCGCGCTGCAGGATTACAAAATGCCATGCCTGATGTAGTGCGTTACCAGCCGCTATCGCAAGAAGGCGTTATCGCCAGTGCGCCCGATCTGTTGTTGATCTCCGCACAAGGATTGCGGAGTTTAGGGGGCGAAGAGAAAATCTGGCAGTTGCCCGGTGTTGCACTGACCCCTGCGGGCAAACACCGCCGTGTCGTGGTGGTCGATGATATGGCGATGCTTGGCTTTACGCTGGAAACCCCTGCGCTGTTAACCACGCTGCGTCACGCCGCCGAGCAGGTAAAATGAGACTGCGGCAACGTCTCCGCCTGATTCTGGCGGGGCTGATGTGTTTCACTCTGCTGTTAATGCTGGGTGCCGCCAATATAGGGGCACTCACCCTCTCCTTCCGCCAATTGTGGCATGCTCCGATCAGCGATCCGCTGTGGTATATCTGGCTCAATATTCGCCTACCGCGCGTCCTGCTGGCACTGTTGGTGGGCAGCGCGCTCGCCACAGCCGGTGCAGTGATGCAGGGGCTGTTCCGCAACCCACTAGCTGATCCCGGATTGCTGGGTATCAGTAGCGGAGCAGCGTTGTTTGTCGCGTTTGCGTTGTTGATGCCTTTGGGCCTTCCGCCGTTGCTGGCGCTCTATAGCCCGATGTTGGCCGCTTTCGCCGGCAGTCTGACGGTGACAGCCATTCTGTTTATGCTGGGACGCGATGAGCGCGGCGGCGTGACGCGCCTGCTGTTAACCGGCATTGCACTGAATGCGCTATGTGGGTCAGCCGTTGGCGTACTGACCTACATCAGTAACGATCAGCAATTGCGTCATTTTTCGCTATGGGGGATGGGCAGCCTGGGACAAGCGCAGTGGACGGTGCTGCTGGTGGCCGCTTCTCTGATCGTTCCCGCGATGATGTGCGTACAGTGCTATGCCCGCAAACTCAATCTGCTTCAGTTGGGTGATGAAGACGCACACTATCTGGGCGTGAAGGTAAAACAGACCAAGCTTATATTACTGCTGCTCAGCGCACTGCTGGTAGGCACGGCAGTGGCGGTCAGCGGCGTGATTGCGTTTATAGGGTTGGTCATTCCACATTTGGTACGCATGAACCTGAGTGCCGATCACCGATGGTTGCTACCCGGATCAGCGCTGGCAGGTGCAGGATTGCTTATCGCGGCCGATACGCTGGCTCGCACGGTGCTGGCTCCCGCGGAAATGCCCGTCGGTTTGCTCACCAATTTGATAGGCGGTCCCTACTTCCTATGGCTCATTGTCACGCACAAGGGACGAACCCATGACTAATCGCCTGATGGCACAGCATCTGCACTATCAGGTTGCCGGACGCACATTGATTGATTATGTTTCGTTGGACATCAACTGCGGTGAGGTCGTCGCGATTATTGGCCCGAATGGTGCGGGAAAATCCACGCTGCTGCGTCTGCTCACCGGCTATCTGGCAGCAGATAGCGGTGAATGTCAGTTGGCCGGAAAAGCGCTCGCTGACTGGCAGCCTGATGCTTTGGCACAAACCCGCGCCGTCATGCGTCAACACGGCGCGCTGAATTTTCAGTTTAGCGTGCGCGACGTGGTTGCTATGGGACGTGCGCCCTATCGCCACGATCGTGCAGGTGACAGCGTGGTCGATCATGTCATGGCGTTAACCGAATGCACGGCGTTAGCTCAACAGGATTACCGCCATCTTTCCGGCGGGGAGCAGCAGCGTGTGCAGTTGGCTCGCGTACTGGCGCAGTTATGGCATCCGACACCGACGCCCTGCTGGCTGTTTCTGGATGAACCGACATCTGCACTTGATCTCTATCATCAACAACACCTGCTGCGTCTGCTTAAGCAGCTTACACAACAGCAGCCCCTTGCGGTGTGCTGCATTCTGCACGACCTGAATCTGGCCGCGCTCTATGCCGATCGCATTTCACTACTGCATCAGGGAAAACTGGTGGCACAAGGCACGCCGCAAGCAGTATTGCAAAGCGAAACGCTCACGCAGTGGTATCAGGCCGACGTGCTGGTACACCCGCATCCCGACGACGCGACGCCGCAAGTTTTTCTGCGCCGTTAGCCTAGCTCGAACAAGACACTTCCAACGCTTTACCCCACGCTGGCGGCGCTGCCGCCAGCGATTCATATTCAGGCTGTTCATCATAAGGACGAGAAAGCGCCTGATGCAACTGCGTCAATGGGCCTATATCATCCTGCTCTGCGGCTTCAATTGCCTGCTGTGCCAGGTAGTTACGCAGGATATATTTCGGATTAGCCGCTTTCATGCTGCGCTGACGTTCAGCGTCACTCTGTGCCTCCTGCGCCAGACGTGCGCGATAGTCGCGAAACCAGGCGTCAAATGCGGCTCGGTCGATAAACAGGTCACGCAGCGGCGATTCGGCCTGCTGCACGTTGGTATCACTCAGCAGGCGGAAAGTACGGGTATAGTCACTGTGCTCACGCGCCATCAAGTTCAGCAATCCCACCAACAGATCGTTATCTCTGGCATCTGCATCGAAAAAACCCAACTTGGTACGCATAAGTTGACCAAAATACGCCATCAAAGCCGGTTCATAGCAACCCAGCGCGGTTTCAAGTGATTCCACCGACAACAATCCAGAGAGTGCCTGCGCTAAGCGATGCAAATTCCACAGTGCTACTGCGGGCTGGTTGTCAAACGCATAACGACCGTGGTAATCGGAATGATTACAGACAAAGTCAGGTTGGTAGTCATCCATAAAACCGTAGGGGCCATAATCGAACGTCAGGCCAAGGATCGACATATTGTCAGTGTTCATGACGCCGTGGGCGAACCCCACCGCCTGCCAATGGGCAACCATGCGTGCCGTGCGTTCGACAATATCGGTAAACCAAAGTGAGCAGCGTTGTTCATCGTGCTGCCACTGTGGCCAGTGGTGCGTGATGGCGAAATCGGCCAGTTTTTTCACCTGATCCTGCTGACGCGCATAGTAAAAATGCTCAAAATGCCCGAAACGCAGATGACTTTCGGCAACACGCATCAGCATCGCACCCTGCTCCTGCTGTTCGCGCTGAACGGGTTCATCGCTGGTAACGATCACTAAGGCGCGCGTGGTAGGAATGCCCAGATGATGCAGGGCTTCCGACGCGAGAAACTCGCGAATCACTGATCGCAGCACTGCGCGACCGTCTCCCATGCGCGAATAGGGGGTCAACCCTGCCCCTTTCAGGTGCCACTCCATGCTGGAGCCGTTCGCCTGCCGCTGCTCACCCAGCAAAATCCCCCGCCCATCGCCCAGTTGTCCGGCCCATACGCCAAACTGATGGCCACTATAGACCTGCGCCAACGGCAGCATACCGGGCAGCAACGTCTTTCCTTGCCAGATATCAATATGTTCAGACTGAAACCAACGGGCAGGCACCCCTAATTGCTCCGCCAGTTCCGCGCTGTGATACAACAAGCGCGCCCCCAGTAACGGTGTGGGCGAAAGCGCCGTGTAACATCCGGGCAAAGCGTCATGGTAGTGATGGGTAAATCGTAATCCCTGCGTCATCGTCGTTCTGTCACTCTACAGCGTCTGTAAAACTTGAGTGTAGAACGTCAACAGGGAAATAAACACAGAGGAAATACAGGGATACTGGTTTACGCCGCCGGAGTCAGTTCCTGTTCCAAAGCATCCAACGGGATGGCAGGCCACAGCTTGCCTTGTATCGCATCCACCTTGAGGTGATGCACTTTTTTCAGATGTTCGAGCGTATCAATCCCTTTAACTATCACCCCGAGGCCCTGCTGTTGGCTTTTCATCACGTTAAGCAACGGGTCCATGATCAGATCCGGTGCCGGACGCGAAAGAATATCCCAGACCAGTTTAGGATCGATTTTCACATAGCTCAGCAAACAATCGTGGAACGCCTTGAGGTTGACCTTGCCTGAGCCGAAATTATCCAGCCACAGGGGAAACATGTTACTCAGTTCGGTGATACCAAGATTTCCGGTCGTGTATTCAATATGTTGATTGCAGCGTGAAATGTCCGGTTTTGGATGTGGAATGCAGTGGCTAAAGTTGATGTAAGATTCCCGTTTTGTGAACATACATCTCCTGTGAAAAAACACGGTTATGGCAAAAGTGACCATCAGCGTTACCGTCGTCAGTCATGCAAACACGGATGGCTACAGGGCTTACAACGACGAACTTCCAAAAGTAAAACACATTGTTAGCAAGCTGTATACACAGCGTATTGAGCGTGCGCATCTGACAGTGCGTAACCGATTGCAACGGCTCAATCGCAAGACGCCAGGATATTCAAAA
>NZ_JAHWCO010000294.1:0-3143 GCF_020054415.1 Candidatus Symbiopectobacterium sp.
CCATCACGGCATCGGTGATTTTGGATACCAACGTCGGCGAGACATCAGCGTCATACAGTTCTTTGAACGCGGCAGCGATCTCGCGGGTGGTCATGCCTTTGGCGTACAACGACAGGATCTGGTTGTCCATTCCGGTGATCCTGGTCTGGCTTTTCTTTACCAGTTGCGGTTCGAAGGAGCCGTCCCGATCGCGTGGTGTACGAAGTTCCAGCGGACCATCGCCGGTGGTAACAGTCTTTGTGGAGTAGCCATTGCGCGTGTTAGTTCCAGATTTGGACTGGTACTTCTCATGCCCGAGGTGATGGGTCATTTCAGCATTAAGGGCGGCCTCAACGCTGATTTTTTTTCAGCAGGCGATCGAACTGGCTGAGATCTTCGGGAGTTTTAATATTTTTGGCAAGTTCGTTAGCTAGGGCCTGCAACTGTTTTTCGTCCATAAAGTAACCTGCTTTTGATGTTGGATTGAACATATCAAAATCAGTCAATTACACAATCTCGTGTACAGGCTCGCCCACGGTTGTTACTCTCTTTCTGAAAGTCGTTCGTTAAGAATGTCCAGCGTGCCTTCAATGCGCTGCAAGACTTACCTATCCCCCGCAAATGCATAGCAACTTCATCGATACCCGCCGTTTGCATAAAACCGACAATCAGTTCTGGATGGCTTTTAGCGTAACCGTCACCGAATTTTTCATTGATTTCCCGGATAGCTCTCCACATCCATGTTCCTGCAGTCTCTGTAGCATGGTCCATAAGTTTTTCGGCACTCGGCAATCTTTCGTCTTCGTATGGCATTTCAATTTATCCGTTCTGGTTATTGATAATAGTTTCGCAACGTATTGTGATGGGGTGTTTTCTCATCCACAGGCACCGCGTATGAATATTAACTGAATAAAAATCGTGACTGCTCGGGTGTGACAAACCACTCCCCCCTAAAGGGGGGGAAGGGGAGTGTTATGTCACGCTTCCTGCGCTTGCCGTGGCGTCACGCTTGTTACGCATTAAAAACACTTTTAAATCAATGCGATGAAAAAACCTGTCACTCTGTAACGACTTTGTCAAGCTAGATTTTTTTAAGTTGCCGTCACGGTGAATTTTCATGCACTTTAATTGCATATATTTTTAATATGCATTTTTATGCAAATTCGTGGTTTTTTGCGAAATGGTAAAATTATGCATGTTTCACCTCGTCGAAGTTGGCACTGGGAGTGGCGCATAACGCATACGTGATAAGACCTTCAGTCGTTTCAGTGATATCGTTTTGCTGTATCAGTCGCCGTATCCCTTGGCGGAACGTTGCCTCTTTGCGGCCTTCTTCTATCCATAATTTGCGAAGTTCATCGCGACATATGCGGCCACCTGCATCGTCCAGATGTTCAAGGATCCAGTCTTGGGTTGTAACCTTACCTTCCCGAGCATCGTCTACCGCCATCATCAGCGATTCAATTTCTGCCAGCGGAACATCTTCAAACACGCGCTCGGTGGTTAATATGACCGGGTCATATACATCGCCTTCGGTACTGGTATACTCAGCGTAGTACGCTTCGTTCGCGGCTATAACGGCGTCAGGGAGCTGCACAGTTGGAACCAGATAGCAGAGATAGCAGCGGGTTGGCTGAGCCGGACCGGTACGCTGTTTCTCGTTAATCAGGTTCACCGCATCACCTATGCGCTCTACACGGATGACGGTATCGGTGCTGGCAAAAGCCGCAGAAGAACCGCGCATCCCTTTGCTGCTGTCCTTACCACTATGGTGAACGGGGATCACCGCCGACACCATCTCATTAACAATCAGCGTCGCACCGGCCATGAACTTTGCGATATCACTTGCGCTGTTCTCACCGCCCTGCATCATGGACTGAGACAGGGTATCCACCGCCACCGCCCGTACCTGCTCACTAGTAGCCTGTTAAATTCGCCTGACCTCTTTGATGATGGCACTGACTTTTTCGGGAACAGAGAGATCGACGGCCAACGGCAAGGTATAAAAAAGCTCAACCGGTTTACCCTCGTTGTATTTATCCGCCCAGGCACCAACACGTGGCATAGCGGAACTGCCCCCTTCGGCAGCAACATACAGAACGGCACCACCTTTCAGATTACGACCGGCCCATCGGTGCGTTTTCATCGCTATCCGGCACAATATGGCGATCAAAAAATAGTATTTGAACGACGATGAAGGGCCATAGACCATATTAACCCCCACGGATAACAGCACTTCCACGATGAAATTTCCCGGCTTGCCATATCCGCCTGAGTGAGGGAATGAACGCGGCTTATCCAGTTCTTCTGGATGCACGTTAAAATCCTCTACGCTGGCGACAGAGGATAAGCGCATACGCTCTGCACCGGGATTTATCCAGCCTTCTTTCTGCGCACGGGTAAAGATGGCCTGATAGCCGGTACGATCTGCTTTCAACTCGTCGCTATCCCAGCGGCGTTCAGCCTCTGCACTATCAGCAGCACTGCCGCCCCCCGCAACAGAGTATTTCAGCCACAGCTCTCTGGCCTGGTTTTCAAATTCGGTCCCGATAAACCACGCGAGACGACAGCACATTGACGCCCAGGCGTTATGTCTACCACATTTGGGTTGTGCATCGGCCAGCACGGAGGGATGCCACATTGCCGAACGCAGGTCGTCAACGGTCTGTTGGGTAACGTTATTCAGATCGACGAGACGCGATAAATCATCGCCAGAGTGGTCGGATACGGGGCGGATCGGTAAATCACCCGCCCTTGCCAGCAGGATATCGACGGTAACAGGCGTGCCGCTGAAACGTTCTAATATCGCGTTCTCGTCGGGTCCGTAGAGCATATGGTCAGGGTTATAGACGGAACGGTCCCAGCGGACAGGGTAGTCATCCAGCAGATTGATACACTCCATCAGCCAGTTTTCTGCCGCTGGGCCGAGACGTTTATATTCTTCTGGCGTAACAGGACGGTCCAGCTCCATGCAGATACGCCAGCGCTGTTCGCCGTTAACCGTCGGGTGCAGATGGCTGGGCGTTGAGTAAGTGAAGCATGAGAAGCAGGCCAGTGCGTCGCGCAACGCCCGCCATGCCTCTTCATCGCAGCCGTCCATATCGAGGAACAGCACATCGCGATCACCAGCATTGAGCGCATAACGACCAACGGCAACATCCTTC
>NZ_JAHWCO010000625.1:0-3143 GCF_020054415.1 Candidatus Symbiopectobacterium sp.
CGTGCTGCGGGCGTACGCCGATGGCCACTTTACTCGATGGAAAACGGATCTGGGCAGAAAAGAATCTGAACCAGATGTAATCTGACAGACACCTGTATAAATAATCGGTAACTGTCAGATCAGGTCTGAGCTAGTACATATTACAAGACGTCCACTTTCGGTTACCTCATGTGTAATCATCAGCCGTTTTGCTTCTTTCTGTGTATTTCATAAGAGTTAGTGCAAGTAACTGTTGTGTCCTGCCGTAGCTTGTTGGATCATTGCGGGTTATGTGTCGTTTTGCATCGAGGAATCAAGCATGAGTGAGGCAGAAGCCCGCACAACCAATTTTATCCGTCAGATCATTGATGAAGATCTGGCGTCTGGAAAACACAGCATGGTACAAACCCGTTTTCCGCCGGAACCTAATGGCTACTTGCATATCGGCCATGCCAAGTCCATTTGCCTCAATTTTGGGGTGGCGAAAGATTACAACGGTCAGTGTAATCTGCGTTTTGATGACACCAACCCGGTGAAAGAGGATATCGAGTACGTCGAGTCCATCAAGCAGGATGTGCAATGGTTGGGTTTCTCCTGGAGCGGTGAGATTCTCTATTCTTCTGATTATTTTGAACAGTTGCATCTGTACGCAGTCGAACTGATCGGCAAAGGACTGGCCTATGTGGACGAACTCTCTCCCGAGCAGATCCGCGAATACCGTGGTACGCTGACCTCCCCCGGTAAAAACAGTCCTTACCGCGATCGCAGCGTTCAGGAACACCTGAATCTGTTTGAAAAAATGCGTAATGGTGGATTTGCTGAGGGCACTGCGTGTCTGCGTGCCAAGATAGACATGGCATCACCGTTCATCGTGATGCGCGATCCGGTGCTGTACCGTATCAAATTCGCCGAACATCACCAGACCGGGAAAAAGTGGTGCATCTATCCCATGTACGATTTCACGCATTGCATTTCCGATGCGTTGGAAGGGATTACGCACTCACTGTGCACGCTGGAGTTCCAGGATAACCGTCGCCTGTACGATTGGGTGTTGGACAATATCACCATTCCTTGCCATCCGCGCCAGTATGAATTCTCGCGCTTGAACCTGGAATATGCGGTGATGTCCAAGCGCAAACTGAATCAGTTAGTGACGGAGAAAGTGGTTGAAGGGTGGGACGATCCCCGCATGCCAACTATTTCCGGCCTGCGTCGCCGTGGCTACACTGCCGCTTCCGTGCGCGAATTTTGTCGTCGTATCGGTGTGACCAAACAGGACAATAATGTCGAAATGGCGGCGTTGGAATCCTGTATTCGTGACGATCTTAATGAGCATGCGCCGCGTGCCATGGCAGTGTTGGATCCGGTAAAAGTGATTATCGAAAATCTGCCAGAAGGCCACGAAGAGTGTGTTTCCATGCCGAATCATCCGAATAACCCGAAAATGGGGACGCGGCAGGTGCCGTTCAGCCGCGAGATTTATATCGATCGTGCCGATTTCCGTGAAGAAGCTAACAAACAGTACAAGCGTCTGGTGCTGGGTAAAGAAGTGCGTTTGCGCAATGCTTATGTCATCAAGGCGGAACGCGTTGAGAAAGATGAACAGGGCGTTATAACGGCGCTGTATTGCACCTATGATGCTGAAACGCTTAGTAAAGACCCGGCTGACGGGCGTAAAGTGAAGGGGGTTATCCATTGGGTTTCTGCCGCACACGCGCTGCCAGCTGAATTCCGTCTTTACGATCGTCTGTTCGGCGTGCCAAACCCAGGTGCTGCGGATGACTTCCTCGCAACGATTAATCCAGATTCGCTAAAAGTGGTTCAGGGCTTTGTTGAACCGAGTTTGGTAAAGGCAGAAGTGGAAAAAGCCTATCAGTTTGAACGCGAAGGGTATTTCTGTGCCGATCGCCGTTATTCGAGCGAAAAGCATCTGGTGTTTAACCGTACCGTAGGTCTGCGTGATACCTGGGTTGGTTGAGGCCTGCGTTTGACTAAAATGATTACACCGCCTGCTTGAACTTACCCCATCAAGTTGGACGGTTTATCTGGCGGCTATTTGTGCCTGAATTCGGTACTCTACCGGACTCAGGCCTTTTAATTGCAGTCGTCCAGTGCGTGACCAGATTTGCATTGCATTACACAGAGCCTTGCATACTAAATCAGCATCGGCTGTCAATGACAGGGCTGAACCCACAATTTGGTGTGCATATCGTTCAACAACCAGTGCGAGATAGCCTCATCTATCTTGCAGGAGAATAAACAAGATAACGGATATCGCTACACCAAACGCGCTTCGGTGCCGCAGGGGTTAATGGTCGACTTATTACGTTTGGCAATGCCGGGCTATTAAAATGGCTTATCCGGTAATGGTGTTTAGTGGGTTAGTTGCTTGTCAGGACACATTCGGGCATCAAACGTCGCGCCAGCCATCGGCCTACGTCACACCTCTATGACGCAGCATTTGGCTCAGTGTAAGACTCCCTGCGGCCCAGACACTTTCAGACAGGCGGTTGGCACTTTAACGTGTATTTTTTGCTAGAGAGTTGACCACTTGGCATCCGGAAGTCCCCCCAGCAACACCTTCATTACCGACTCTAGTTCGCTGAGAATGCGCTGCGGCTGGTGATGTCAGCGCCAGTGATGTAAGACGGTAATTCACCATTTGGATTGTCCGCTCCACCCAACATGTTGTTTCCTTGGGTTCTCACACCAGAAAGGACATCAGCATGCTGAGAAGAGAGGACTTTTACATGATAAAGCAAATGCGCCAGCAGGGTGCGTATATTGTCGATATTGCCACTCATGTTGGTTGCTCTGAGCGGACTGTCAGACGCTACCTGAAATACCCGGAACCTCCGGCCAGAAAAACACGCCACAAAATGGCCAAACTAAGGCCGTTCATGGACTATATCGACATGCGTCTGGCAGAGAACGTCTGGAACGGCGAGGTCATCCTCGCGGAAATTAAAGCGATGGGTTATACCGGTGGACGCTCCATATTGTGTTACTACATCCAGCCCAAACGTAAGATGCGGCCATCGAAGAAAACGGTTCGCTTCGAAACTCAGCCCGGTTACCAGCTTCAGCATGACTGGGGGGAAGTTGAGGCTGAGGTTGCCGGGCAACGATGCAGGGTTAACTTCGCGGTTAACACGCTGGGGTTC
>NZ_JAHWCO010000339.1:0-16522 GCF_020054415.1 Candidatus Symbiopectobacterium sp.
CTGCTGAGGAAGAAAATAAGGCCGCTTATCCCGCCACGAAGGGGGGCGCAATATTGGCCAGATCGCTACCACGAGCGTAACCACGCTGTTGCAAATCAGCACATTAGCGGTAGTAACGATATCTGGAAAAAGAAAGTGGGCTATCACCGGCGCTCAGTGGCTGAAACGGCCATGTTCCGGTTCAAAAGGCTTCTGGGTGGTCATCTAAGCCTGAGAGACTACGATGCTCAGGTGGGTGAAGCCATGGCCATGGTCAAAGCGCTTAACCGGATCACGCTATTAGGAATGCCGAACAGTATTCGCATCACGTAACAATCTACCCGTATGGGGCGCAGTCGTTACAAGTTCTTATTTATTCAACAAAGCCCCAATAAGGGTAAAAATCAGACCAACATGACACCCTGATGCGCTAGTGCATTACATCAGCGGCTGCGCCATCTGCACCAGTGAAATCAGCGGTTGTGGATACAGACCCAGCAGCAGTACCGCGATGGAGGAAATCAGCACCACCACGCCACCTGCGGTCAGCGCCCAATTATTGGGCGTATCACGCTGACGTTCTTGCGGTGCAGTCAGATACAGGCTAACCATGACACGCAGATAGTAGTAGATACCTATAGCACTCCCCACCACCACCGCACCCGTCAGCCACCACAGCTTTGCATCAACGCCCACGGCCAGCACATAGAATTTGCCGAAGAAGCCCAGCGTCATCGGGATACCTGCCAGAGAGAGCATCATCACCGTCATGACCGCAGACAGAATCGGTTTATGCCAGAACAGCCCGCGATAAGAGAACAGGGAATCCCCGTTCGGTCCACGGTACGTGCTGGACATCAAACTGACAACCCCGAAGGCGCCCAGACTGCTGAACAGGTAACCCGCCAGATAGACACCCACTGTTTCCAATGCCAACTGGTGAGTTCGCACGGCAATCAGCGCCACCAGCAGGTAACCGAGGTGAGCGATAGAAGAGTAACCGAGCAGGCGTTTAATATTGCTTTGCGCAACCGCCATCAGGTTACCAAACAGGATGGAGGCAAACGCGATCACACCCAGTGCGGTTCTAACCGAGTCACTGTCAACCATCGGTGCATAAAGGAAAAGACGCATGACTGCACCAAAAATGGCGATCTTGCTGGCGGTCGCCAGGAAGGTCGACACTGGCGCCGGGGCACCTTGATACACGTCCGGCGTCCAGAGGTGAAACGGCACTAACGAGAGTTTGAACCCCAAACCGACAATCATCATACCGAGGCCGGCCAGCAGCAGCGGCTCATGCAGCGTACGATCCGCCATACGCGCACCCAGGCTGGCAAAGCTCAGGTTGCCAGAATCGGCATACACCAGCGCCATCCCAAATAGCAGGAAGGACGAGGCTGTAGCAGATAGCAGCATATATTTGATGCCCGCTTCCAGCGAGCGACGCTGACGAAACGCATAGCTCACCAGACCGAATAGCGGCAGTGAAATAAGTTCAATACCGATGAACAGCGACGCCAAATGGTTAGCACTTGCCAGCAGAACCCCGCCTAGGGCAGCAATTGCCACCAGCAGATAAAACTCGTCGCGGTTATCCGGATAGCCTTCCAGCCACAGGTAAGCGAACGTGCAGGTTGCCAGGCTGGCAAGCAGCACTAACGCGGTGTAGAACATCGAGAAACCATCTACCCGCAGCAGCGGCGTCACGTCCATCGGACCGGCGTTACCCACCAGAATCAGCGAGAACAACGCGATGTTAAGGCCGATCACCGTGACAGTGGCATTGAAGAAATGGTTGCGTCGCCACTCAATGCACAGCATCACAACCACGGCGGTCAAACCGACGATTAACAGCGGCAGAAGCGCGACTAGGTGTTTAAGAGTTATTGTCATGGCGAATTACTGCCTTGTCGTTGAAAGTGTTGAATCAGTCACTGATGACATAAACCAATGCTGGATATTAGCCATTGCCGCATCAGACGTATTCGGGATGGTCTGCGGGAACAACCCGAGCAGCACCAGCAATACCACCAGCAACATCACCATCGACAATTCACGGGTGGACAGCCCCGGTAGTTTTTCCTCGGATTTAGGCGTGCCGTAGTATGCGCGTTGCATCATCACCAGCGAGTAGACGGAGGAGAACACCAAACCAAACGTCGAAATTACGGTGATCACCGGCACCACAGGGTAGCTACCGAACAGAATCATAAACTCGCCGACGAAGTTGCCGGTGCCAGGCATACCCAAGGTCGCCACCGCAAAAAACAGCGACAACGCTGGCAAGAAACGAATGCGCGCCCACAGGCCGCCCATCTGGCGCAGATCGCGCGTATGCAAGCGTTCGTAAAGCTGGCCGCAAAGAATAAACAGACCGGCCGCAGAAAGCCCGTGCGCAATCATTTGAATGACCGCACCCTGATATGCCAGGTGGCTACCGGAGTAGATGGCGATCATTACAAAGCCCATATGTGACACCGAAGTGTAGGCAATCAGGCGTTTGATATCGGTCTGCATAAACGCCATCCAGGCACCGTAGAAGATACCGATAACGCCCAGCCACATCGCGATGGGAGCAAATTCATGGGATGCATTGGGGAACAGCGGCAGGCTGAAACGCAGAAGGCCGTAGGCCGCAGTTTTCAGCAAGATACCCGCCAGGTCAACAGAACCCGCCGTAGGAGCCTGACTGTGCGCATCCGGCAACCAGCCGTGCAGCGGCACCACAGGCATTTTCACGGCAAAGGCGATAAAGAAGCCCAGCATCAGCATGTATTCCACGCCGCGCGACATCGGTGTTTTCAACAAATCGGTGTAGTTAAAGGTCCACACCCCGGTGGCATCGTGATGCACAAACACCAGCGCCAGAATGGCAATCAGCATGATCAGACCGCTGGCCTGGGTGTAGATGAAGAACTTGGTGGCCGCGGTAATACGCGTTTTCCCGTCGGAACCTTTGTGTCCCCACAGTGCGATGAGGAAATACATCGGCACCAGCATCATCTCCCAGAAGAAGAAGAACAGGAACATATCAATTGCCAGGAACACGCCAATCATACCGCCTAGGATCCACAGCAGGTTCAGGTGGAAGAACCCCTGATAACGCTGAATTTCATTACACGAACAGAGGATTGCCAACACCCCCAGCAGGCCGGCCAACACGACCATCAGCAGCGACAACCCATCCAGAGCCAGGTGGATACCGATACCGAAGCGCGGGATCCACGACACGTTGTATTCAGATTGCCAGAGCGGCACATCAGCCTGTGCCGTTAAAGAGTACCCGCCCTGCGACCAAAGCAGCAGCGACAGCACCAGCGTTAACCCCATCGATATCAGTGCGATCCAGCGCGGCACGCGGGTGCCAAAGCGCTCGAGCTGCCAGCACAGCAGGCCGCCGATAAAGGGGAGAAGTATTAGCCAAGGTAGTAGCATGGCGTTTTGCGTCCCTAATTTTAAGAAATCTGAAAACATGCTGTGGCGGAAGCCATTACTCTTGGCCTCCCGCCCCTGCGCATCATTACTGCGTGTCTTTCATCGCGTTTATCTCACGGCACTGTTTCATCAGATAACAGGCCATCAGATAAACTGTAACAATGCCAGCACCACAACCGCCCCTACACCCATTGACGCAACATACCAGCGCAGTTGACCATTCTGACTGACGGCCAACCCCTTGTTGCCCCAACTCACCACTACGGCAGGCAAGCCCATCATCACGTTCAACGGGTCGCGCTGTAGCAGTTTGGCAATCGCCAGATACGGTTGTACGAAGACTTTTTCATACAGCCAGTCAAATCCCCAAGCGTGGAACCACCATGTGGAGAAGAAGCGACACGGTGCACTCTGCGCTACGCTGGTCACGAACTGACGTTTACCCAGCCACAGCATGGCAGCCAGCAGAATACCGGCAATCGCTACCACGCCAGACGCGATTTCCAACTTCAAGTTACGGTCATGGCCGAGTTCCGTGGTCTGCGGCAGTACGCCGTGCAACGGCGGCACAATCAGTGCACCAACGAAAGTGGAGAGTACCATCAGCACCAGCAAAGGAATGTGGTGAGACAGTCCTTTGCCTGTGTGCGCTTTGGTCTTCGCTTCACCATGGAACACGATGAAAATCATGCGGAAGGTATAAAGCGACGTCATAAACGCCCCTGCCAGCCCCGCAATCATCAGATCCATATGACCGTTAGCCCAAGCGCCCGCCAGAATTTCATCTTTACTGAAGAAGCCTGCGGTAACCAACGGCAGCGCTGCCAACGCCGAGCCGCCAATCAGGAAGCTGACATACACCAGCGGAATCGTTTTACGCAGCCCGCCCATCTTGAAGATGTTCTGTTCGTGATGGCAGGCGAGAATCACCGAGCCGGAGGCCAGGAACAGCAATGCTTTAAAGAAGGCATGCGTCATCAGGTGGAAAATCGCCGCGTCCCACGCCTGCACTCCCAACGCCAGGAACATGTAACCGATCTGGCTCATGGTGGAGTATGCCAACACGCGTTTGATGTCGCTTTGTACCAGTGCTGCAAATCCCGCCAGCACCAGTGTTACGGCACCGACAACGCCCACCAGATGCAGCACATCTGGCGCCATCAGGAACAAGCCGTGCGTACGGGCAATCAGGTAAACCCCTGCCGTCACCATGGTCGCAGCGTGAATCAACGCAGAGACGGGAGTCGGGCCAGCCATCGCATCCGCCAGCCAAGTTTGCAGCGGCAACTGGGCAGATTTACCCACAGCGCCCCCCAGCAACATCAGCGTTGCCCAGGTAATCGCCGGAGACCCTTCTGCCAGTTTCTGCGGTGCCAACACCATCAGTTCGCGGAAATTGAGCGTACCCAGCTCTTTGAACAGGATGAACAGCGCGAACGCCAGGAACACGTCACCGACGCGCGTCACGACGAAGGCTTTCATCGCCGCTGCACCGTTCTTCGGATTGGTGTAGTAGAAACCGATCAGCAGATAACTGCACAGCCCTACCCCTTCCCAGCCGAGATACATCAGCAGCAGGTTGTCCGCCAACGCCAGAATCACCATGCTGGCAATAAACAGGTTGGTGTAGGCGAAGAAGCGAGAGTACCCCTCTTCACCGCGCATGTACCAGGAGGCGAACAGATGGATAAAGAAGCCTACGCCCGTCACTACCGACAGCATGATAAGAGACAGTCCATCCAGCGCCAGACGGAAGGCAATATCAAAGTTGCCTACTGCCATCCAAGTCCACAGATGTTGATTGAAAAAGGTCACGCCGCCTTCATGGTGCTGCGCAAAGAAATCAATCGCGACCCAACAGATGGTCAATGCGGCCAACCCGATAGAACCCACGCCCACGGTCGCGGCGGTATTTTCCGACCAACGACCGCGTGAAAATGCCAACAGCAAAAAGCCGATCAGCGGGAATAATATTGTTAAGTAGAGTAAGTTCATCCGCGCATCTCACTGACAGTATCGATATTCAGGGTATGACGACGGCGGTACATCTGGAGCAAGAGCGCCAGACCGATACTGGCTTCCGCTGCCGCCAGCGTGATCGCCAGAACATACATCACCTGCCCATCCGCGTGCCCCCAATAGCTGCCGGCAACCACAAACGCCAGCGCGGCGGCATTGATCATCACTTCCAGACTGATCAGCATAAACAATAGGTTACGCCGAATAATCAGACCAGTCAGCCCGAGCAGAAATAAAATGGCAGCTAGGGATAGCCCATGTTGTAACGGGATCATGCGCGCTCCTCCGCCAGTTTCTTCTCTGCATCTTCTTTCGGCTGCTTATCGAGCATTTTGTCTTCACGGCCTACGTGGAACGCAACCACCAGCCCGGCCAGCAGCAGCATGGAGGCCAGTTCAACCGCCAGCACATACGGCCCAAACAGCGTGATCCCCACGGCTTTGGCGTCGATTACCGCACCGGAAATTTCCGCGCCGCTCAGGCTGAAAATCGCCCTGACCACCACAATCAGCAGCAGCAGCGAAAGCAGACTAGGACCAATCCACACTCCCGGCTTCAGCCAGGCGCTTTCCTGCTCGGTTACGCTGTTGCCAAGATTGAGCATCATCACCACAAACACGAACAGCACCATGATGGCACCGGCATAAACGATGATTTCCACCGCACCGGCGAAATAGTCCCCCAGCGAGAAAAATACGCCGGATATAGCCAGCAGCGAGACGATTAAATACAACAATGCATGTACGGGGTTAGTGTGGGTAATCACACGTATGGTCGCCAGAATGGCGATTAACCCCGATGCATAAAACGCGAATTCCATGCTCGGCTCCTTAGGGCAACAGGCCCTTGACATCAATGGGTTTGGCTTCGTTTTTGGCGTCGCCCTTCTCTTTCCCATCGATAGCCATACCCGCCATCCGGTAGAAGTTGTATTCCGGGTATTTACCGGGCCCAGAGATCAACAGATCTTGTTTTTCGTACACCAGATCCTGGCGCTTGTACTCGCACATTTCAAAATCCGGCGTCAGCTGAATCGCGGTGGTCGGGCACGCTTCTTCGCAAAACCCGCAAAAAATGCAACGCGAGAAGTTGATGCGGAAAAATTCGGGATACCAACGGCCATCCTTCATTTCCGCTTTCTGCAACGAGATACAGCCGACCGGACAGGCCACGGCGCACAGGTTACAAGCAACACAGCGCTCCTCACCATCCGGATCCCGCGTCAGCACAATACGACCACGGTAGCGTGGGGGTGGGTTAACCGGCTCTTCCGGATACATTTTGGTTTCACGCTTTTTGAAGGCGTTGGACCCGACCATACAGATACTGCGTACCTGGGTACCGAAACCAACCACAATGTCTTTTATCTTCATGGTTCAGTTCCCTTTAGTGCACGTTGTACAAAATCACGGCCGCCGTCGCCAGCAGATTGAGCAGCGTTAACGGCAAACAGACGGTCCACCCGAAGGTCATCACCTGGTCATAGCGCGGACGCGGCAACGAGGCACGGATCAGGATGAACATCATCATGAAGAAGCCGGTTTTCAGCGCAAACCAAACGAAAGGCGGTAAGAATGGCCCATGCCAGCCACCGAAGAACAGCGTTACCATCAGAGCCGATACGGTCACGATGCCAATGTATTCCCCCACGAAGAACAGACCGAATTTCATACCGGAATATTCAATGTGGTAACCATCCGCCAGTTCCTGTTCCGCTTCCGGTTGGTCGAAAGGATGGCGGTGACACACCGCCACACCGGCGATAGCAAACGTCACAAAACCGAAGAACTGCGGAATCACGTTCCATAAGTGCGCTTGGGATTCGACGATATCGCGCATGTTGAGCGAGCCCGCCTGTGCGACCACACCCATCAGCGATAGGCCGAGAAACACTTCGTAGCTCAGCGTTTGTGCTGATGCACGCACCGCCCCCAACAGAGAGTATTTGTTACCACTCGCCCAACCGGCGAACAGCACGGCATACACCGCCAGCCCCGCCATCATCAGGAAGAACAGCAGGCCGATGTTTAAATCGGCAACGCCCCAGGTCGGAGTGACCGGCACAATGGCAAACGAAAGCAACAGCGAAGTAAAGGCAATCACCGGTGCCAGCGTGAAAATCACGCGGTCGGTAAAGCGCGGCACCCAGTCCTCTTTGAAGAACATCTTGATCATGTCAGCGACCAGCTGCAACGACCCGCCCCAGCCTACACGGTTTGGCCCGTAACGCCCCTGGAACAGCCCGAGAAGACGACGTTCGCCCATACTCATGAATGCGCCGCAGGTGACTACCACCAGCAGGATCACCACGGCTTTGCCGACGGCGATCAAGGTATCCATAACCTCCGATGTTAACCAGCTCATTGTGCAGCCTCCCGCAGACTTTCAATGGTTGCCCCTGCCAACGACGGCGCAATACCCGGGAACCCTAACGGCAATCCAACCTGTCCCTGACGCAAAGCGTCGCTCAGGCGCAGCGGCAGACGCAGAGTCTGCCCCTGACAGCGCAGCTCAAGCAGCGCGCCTGCGTTAACGCCCAGCAGCGCCGCATCGGCGAGACTGACCATCACGTAAGCCTCATCCATACGTTGTTGGATAACTGTAGAGCGCTGTGTCATCTCTTCACTACCGAACAGATGGTAGTAAGGTGCTACACGCCACTGTCCAGGCTGTGCGTTAAACGCTGCCGGAATGGCGTCGAAGTAGCCCAGTTGGCCTTCGCCCGCTTCGATCAAACGCACACCAGGATCGCCGTGGCGCAGATGACCGCCCACTTCGTCCTGGAATTTGTTCCATGCCTGCGGGGAATTCCAACCGGGAGACCAGGCAAACGGAATCTGCTGGCGCGCGGCAGTCGGGCTGTTGTTTCCTTCCATCGAGAAGGCGAACATCGTGTCTTTGTCTTGTGGCTGACGCGGTTCATGCACGCTGATATTGGCGCGCATTGAGGTACGGCCACTGGAGCGATTGGGTGAACGCGCCAGCTTCTGCCCGTTGATACGGAAATTGGCGTCTGGCGCAGCGTCTTTGATACCTGCTAACTGCGGCAACGCCGTCACACAGGCATCAATCACGTGATCCAGTTGTGTCCAATCGACCTTACGACTCTGATAGGTGGTTGCCAGCGAATGCAACCAACGCCAGCTTTCCAGCATTACCACGCTGTTGTCATAGTAGGCCGGATCGTACACCTGGAAGAAACGCTGAGCGCGGCCTTCCTGATTGATCAGCGTACCGTCGCTTTCAGCAAAGCTGGCGGCAGAGAGGATCAACGACGCTTTATCCATGATCGCGGTGCGCTGATGATCCAGAACGATCAGATTGGTGGCTTTAGCCAGCGCCGCATCCACACGCGCCTGCGGGGCATGACGATAGAGATCGTTTTCCAGCACCACCACGCTATCGGCAGCACTGCTCTCCAACTGTGCCAGCGCATCTTCCAGCGAACCGCCGCCAATCATTGACAGGCCAATACTGTTTGCAGCGGAGGCAACAAAGGTCACTCCGACATCAGAACCGCGTTGTTTAAGCGCTTTCGCCACGTTGGCTGCCGCTTCGATAATCGCTTCGCTACCAGAATGGGTACCGGAGATAATCAGCGGTTTTTTCGCACCAGCCAGTGCCTGCACGATAACGTCAACTTTCGGTGCCAGCGAAGCATCCAAATCGGTGACAGCCGGGGCATTTTCATCCAACGCATGAGCGATGGCGAAGCCAAGGCGCGCCTGATCCTCTACCGGTGCACGGTAGTTCCAGGCAGCGATATCATCCAGACGCGTTTTATCTACCGATGTCATAAACAATGGATGCTTGGCGTGTTGGCCAATGTTGAGAATGGCAGCAATCTGCCAGTCTGCCACTTTTTGTGCAGCCGCCATCTCACGCGCTTTCCCCTTCACCGCCTGACGTACCTCCAGCGCAATACGTGCACCGGTTTGGGTCAAATCTTCACCCAGCACCAGTACGGCGTCATAGCTTTCAATATCACGCAGCATCGGGGTGCGTACACCGCTGTCGCGCAACACGTTGAGAATCAGCTGTAAACGTACCTGCTCAGCGTGTGCAATACCGGTGTAGAAGCTTTCCGCCCCCACCAGTTCGCGCAGCGCAAAGTTGCATTCTACGCTGGCACGCTGAGAGCCAATGCCGATGACGCGTTTTGACTGGCGCAGCACATCCGCCGCCCCTTGTAGCGCCTGATCGGCGTTCAGAGCAATCCAGTCATCACCACGACGCTGCAATGGCTGACGAGGACGATCTTTCGCGTTGACGTAGCCATAACCAAAACGGCCACGGTCACACAGGAAATAGTGGTTCACGCTACCGTTGTAGCGGTTTTCGATACGACGCAGCTCACCGTAACGTTCGCCCGTGCTGGTGTTACACCCGACGCTGCACTGCTGGCAGACGCTGGGCGCAAACTGCATATCCCATTTGCGGTTATAGCGCGCAGAGTGGGTTTTATCGGTGAACACCCCGGTAGGACACACTTCGACCAGGTTGCCGGAAAATTCGCTTTCCAGTACGCCATCTTCAGGACGGCCAAAGTAGACGTTGTCATGGGCACCATACACGCCCAGATCGGTACCACCGGCGTAATCCTTGTAGTAATGCACACAGCGATAGCAGGCGATGCAGCGGTTCATCTCATGAGAGATAAACGGCCCCAGATCCTGATTGCGGTGAGTACGTTTGGTAAAGCGATAACGGCGGAAGTTGTGTCCCGTCATCACCGTCATATCCTGCAAATGACAGTTGCCACCCTCTTCGCAGACCGGGCAGTCGTGCGGGTGGTTGGTCATCAGGAATTCGACGATGGTTTTACGGAACAGTTTGGCTTCCTCATCGTCGATGGCGATAAACGCGCCATCGGTTGCGGGGGTCATGCAGGACATGACCAGACGGCCACGCGTGTCCTCCGCATTCTGGTACTGCTTCACCGCGCAGAGGCGGCAGGAACCGACGCTACCCAGCGCGGGATGCCAGCAAAAGTAAGGAATATCAAGCCCCAGCGTCAGACAAGCCTCTAGCAGGTTGTCCGAGCCGTTCACCTCATACTCTTTGCCGTCTACATGAATCGTAGCCATAGTCAGCATGCTTCCATAATGGCCCGTGTTGCCACAGGCGCTAATCAAAAATTCTGTAATAAGAGCAGGCTATCCGCCAGCGGAGACGTGCTTCGTCTCCTGTTATTGTCTGCTTGATTACCAACGCTCTTTCAGCAGGTTCGGCTGAATACCGCCAATCGCTTTTGTATTTCCCAGATATTGCTGCGCAATACCCGCTTCAAATTCGTCACGGAAATACTTGATAGCACTTTGCAGCGGCTCAACGGCACCTGGCGCATGGGCGCAGAAGGTGTTGCCCGGCCCGAGGAAGCGGCACAGTTGCTCCAGCGTTTCAATATCGCCGGGTTGCCCTTCGCCTCGCTCCAGCGCACGCAGGATCTTCACACTCCACGGTAAACCATCGCGGCACGGCGTACACCAGCCACAGGATTCACGGGCAAAAAACTCTTCCAGATTGCGCGTCAGCCCCACCATGTTGATATCGTGATCGACCGCCATGGCCAACGCGGTGCCGAGACGGCTGCCTGCCTTGGCGATATGTTCGAAATCCATCGGCAGGTCAAGGTGCGCTTCGGTGAGGAAGTAGGTACCCGCGCCACCCGGCTGCCAGGCTTTGAATTTAAGCCCGTCGCGCATGCCGCCCGCGTAGTCCTCCAAAATCTCACGCGCTGAGGTGCCAAACGGCAGTTCCCACAAACCGGGGTTTTTCACACGGCCAGAGAATCCCATCAGCTTGGTGCCTGCATCCTTACTCTTGCCAGCAGACAGCCCCTGATACCATTCGGCACCGTGCGCGATAATCGCAGGCACGTTACACAGGGTTTCCACGTTGTTTACGCAGGTCGGCTTGCCCCATGCACCGGCAGAGGCCGGGAACGGTGGTTTGGAGCGCGGATTCGCGCGGCGGCCTTCCAGTGAGTTAATCAGCGCGGTTTCTTCACCACAGATATAGCGCCCGGCACCGGTGTGCACGAACAGCTCGAAATCGAATCCGCTGCCAAGAATATTTTTACCAAGCAGGCCCGCTTGTTTAGCTTCTTCGATGGCGCGACGCAGGTTAACGGCAGCCTCTACGTATTCGCCACGCAGAAAGATATAGCCGCGATAGGCTTTGAGGGCGAATGCGCTGATCAACATGCCATCCACCAGCAGGTGCGGCAGTTGTTCCATCAGCAAACGGTCTTTGTAAGTGCCCGGCTCCATCTCATCCGCGTTACACAGCAGATAGCGAATGTTCATGCTTTCGTCTTTCGGCATCAGGCTCCATTTCAGACCGGTGGAGAAGCCTGCACCGCCGCGCCCTTTCAGGCCAGCGTCTTTTACCAGGCTAACCACTTCATCCTGTGCCATGCCGCTGAGCGCTTTCTGCGCCGCCGCATACCCATTCTTTGAGCGGTATTCGTCAATCCATACTGGCTGCTTGTCATCACGCAGACGCCAGGTCAGCGGATGCTGTTCGGGCGTCAAAATCCTGTTCATACTCATTGATACGGCTCCAATAGCGAATCGATATCGTCAGGCTTGACATGGCTGTGCGTATCCTCGTCGATCATCATCGACGGGCCTTTGCCACAGTTGCCCAGGCAGCAGGTCGGCAACAGGGTAAAACGACCGTCAAAGGTGGTTTGACCGGGCTTGATCTTCAGTTTTCGCTCCAGCGCCGCTTGCACGCCCTGAAAACCGTTGATGTAGCACACCACGCTGTCGCAATAGCGAATCACGTGACGCCCAACCTGTTGACGGAAAATCTGGCTGTAAAACGTCGCCACGCCTTCCACATCGCTGGCAGGAATCCCCAGAATGTCGGCAATGGCATGGATAGCGCCATCCGGCACCCAGCCACGATGTTTCTGAACAATTTTCAGCGCTTCGATGGACGCCGCGCGCGCATCTTCGTAGTGATGTTTTTCATGCTCGATGGCATCGCGCTCAGCGTCGCTCAATACAAAAACAGACTCGTTCGGCGCGGCATCGGCTGCGGCGTTAATAGGTTGTTGAGTGTCTTGATCATGCATAATTAGCGATCCACATCTGACATAACGAAATCAATACTCCCGAGGTACACGATCAGGTCAGATACCAGACAACCGCGAATCACGGAAGGGATCTGCTGCAAGTGCGCGTAGCTTGGGGTGCGAATACGGGTGCGGTAGCTCATGGTGCCGCCGTCGCTGGTCAGGTAATAACTGTTGATGCCTTTCGTCGCTTCGATCATCTGGAACGATTCGTTTTCCGGCATCACAGGGCCCCAGGACACCTGGAGGAAGTGGTTGATCAGCGTTTCAATGTGCTGCAACGTGCGCTCTTTCGGCGGCGGCGTAGTCAGCGGGTGATCGGCTTTGAACGGGCCTTCCGGCATATTGTTCAGGCACTGTTCCAGAATCCGCAGACTCTGGCGCAGCTCTTCCACTTTCAGCATCACGCGGGCATAGCAGTCACTGATGCCGTCGCCGACCGGTACGTCAAAGTCAAAGTTTTCATAGCCGGAATACGGACGCCATTTACGCACGTCAAACGCGATACCGGTAGCACGCAACCCCGCCCCAGTGACGCCCCACTCCAGCGCTTCTTTAGCGTTGTACGCCGCTACGCCTTGAGTACGTCCTTTGAGGATGGTGTTTTTCAGCGCAGCCGTAACGTAGGTATCCAGACGCTTGGGCATCCATTCCAAAAACTCACGCAGCAGACGTTCCCAGCCGCACGGCAGATCGTGTGCCACTCCACCGATGCGGAACCAGGCCGGGTGCATACGGAAACCGGTGATGGCTTCCACCAAATCATAAATTTTCTGGCGATCAGTAAAGGCAAAAAAGACCGGCGTCATGGCACCGACGTCTTGAATAAAGGTACTGATGTAGAGCAGGTGGCTGTTTATTCTGAACAGCTCTGAGAGCATGACGCGGATAACGTTCACACGTTCCGGCACCACGATCCCTGCCAGTTTCTCTACGGCTAAAACATAGGGCATTTCATTGACGCAGCCGCCCAGGTACTCGATACGGTCGGTATACGGGATATAGCTGTGCCAGGACTGGCGCTCGCCCATTTTCTCCGCACCACGGTGGTGATAGCCCACATCAGGAATACAATCGACAACCTCTTCACCATCCAGTTGCAGGATGATGCGGAACGCCCCGTGTGATGAGGGGTGGTTCGGACCGAGGTTAAGGAACATGAAATCTTCGTTTTCCGTCCCGCGCTTCATGCCCCAGTCTTCGGGCTTGAAAGTCAGAGATTCCATTTCCAGATCTTCTTTCTGCTTGGTCAGCACAAAGGGATCGAATTCGGTGGCACGCGCCGGGTAGTCTTTACGCAGCGGGTGACCTTCCCACGTCTGCGGCATCATGATGCGCGTCAAGTGCGGGTGCCCGTCAAACGTAATACCGAACATGTCCCATACTTCACGCTCATACCAGTTGGCGTTAGGGAACAGTTTCACCATGGTCGGCAGGCGCAGGTCATTTTCAGACAATGGCACCTTGATCATGATGTCGCGATTACGTTCAATGGAGATGAAGTGATAGAAGACAGAGTAGTCTGCGGCAGGCAAGCCTTCACGGTGTGCGCGCAGGCGCTCGTCCACCCCGTGCAGATCGAACAGCATCACATAGGGTTTAGGGAGTTTTTTCAGGAACGTGACAACGTCCAGTAATTGCTCACGCTTTACCCATACAACCTGCATCCCAGTACGGGTTGCCTGCACGGTAAAGGCTTCGGGTCCAAAACGGTTACACAGCTCGCCAACGACGGGATCATCCCGGTGATCGCGGGTAGCCCAGGCCGGCTGCGCGAGGTCGTGCGTCGTTAAATCTGTCATAAATATATCACCACGGTAATCTTGCCATCCTGTTAATGGTGCGGCTGCCGTTTATTATCTTGCTACCCTGTGAGAGTAGTATTACGCAGCCAATCTGCTTGCCATTAACAGATTAAATCTCGTCGGGCGAACGCAGGTTCGTCACCGCAATACGTTCTTCACGTTTGCGTTCGCGCTCGGATTGCATGTTGGCGCGATACACGCCCTGCTCTCCCACCACCCATGACAGAGGGCGGCGCTCTTGACCAATAGACTCTTTGAGCAGCAACAGCGCTTGCATATACGCTTCAGGACGCGGCGGACAACCCGGGATATAGACGTCTACCGGCAGGAACTTATCGACGCCCTGCACCACAGAGTAGATGTCGTACATGCCGCCGGAGTTAGCGCACGCCCCCATGGAAATGACCCATTTTGGCTCCAGCATCTGTTCGTACAAGCGTTGGATCACCGGAGCCATTTTAGTGAAACAGGTTCCAGCCACCACCATGAAGTCAGCCTGACGCGGTGAAGCACGTAATACTTCAGAGCCAAAGCGCGCCACGTCATGCACGGCAGTGAATGAGGTCACCATTTCCACATAGCAGCAGGAAAGACCGAAGTTATAAGGCCACAGTGAATTCTTGCGGCCCCAGTTGACCGTGTCGTGTAAGGCATGCTCCAGGTTTCCCATGAAGACACTGCGGTGAACATGCTGTTCCAGGGGATCGGTAACGATCTCCTGGCGTTGCAGGGGATAACGGTCATTCTCACCGTCCGGCTCTATGCGGGTTAGCGTATAGTCCATCTTAAAGTGCCTCGCTGTTACTGCGGATGAGTGTTGGTAGTGTTAACCGGAAAGTCAGACTTGATAACCTGCCGTTTTGAACGCGTCGGCGTCCAGTCGAGCGCGCCGATACGGACCAGGTAGACCAACCCCGCCAACAACACCAAAATGAAAATGGCAGCTTCGATGAAGCCCAGCCAGCCGCTTTCTCGAATGGAAACGGCCCAAGCATAGAGATACAGTGCTTCAACGTCGAAAATAACGAAAAACATGGCAACCAGATAGAACTTGGCGGACAGGCGCATGCGCGCAGAGCCAACCGAGTCAATCCCGGATTCATAGGGAACGTTCTTTGCCCTTGCCCTAGCTCTCCCACCTAGCAGGAACCCGCCCAGCAGCATGAAGCCGCACAAGCCGACGGCGATGATAACGAATAGCGCAAATGCCCAGTGATGGGCGAGGATTTCAGTCGTTGTTGACATACTCTTGCTTACTCATCAAAAGTGACGTTGAACACCTGCTCTATTGGCAGTTAAGGCGTCACATCGATTAAAAGGAAGGATAATCACCCTGCAAACAGTGCGGAAAACATCTACGTTAAGCGCTTTTTGCAGCGGTTGCGTCCTTTATTTTGTAACCTTCTTTCAACCTTACTAAAAATAACAGCACATAACTTAACATGCACGCTGTTTTGTTAACATCTCACTTCTCACACTTCAGCTAAATCGAGTCAGTCTGGCTCTGGTGGATGTAGTTGTTAACAACCTGCTAGCTAAAGGATAGGTGATAATGCACAAGCACTATACCATTTTCGTGCGGAAAACCCGGTCCCCCTTAGAGTTAATAGGGTTATTTTTTGATCCAACACACATTTTTGTCAATTTAGTTAGTAAAAAAACCCAATTGTCAGCTCCAATGTTAACAGCTGAAAGTTTGCAACATTCATTTGAAAAATAAGAAACAGCTTTTCATAAAATACAAAACCTTAGAAAGCGCGAGGAATAACGATAAGAGGAACACGAGCGAATGGGAATAATCACGAAGTGGGATAATCAGAAGGGAGTAAAAAAACGTGCATAGCCGTGACGGCGTCCTGCTACTACGCCATACCCGTATGAACGTGTGCAACGTTCTGAATTACATAAGCAGGGCATTTTTCAGCGCCGCATCCCCCTCGCTAGTGCTGTTATCGTCGCTGGCTGAGGCACCTGAAAGCAACGCACCACGATAATAGTGACCAGACGCTACCACATTGAAAATGGCATCTGCCAGAGTGTTGCCTTCTTGCAGGCGTTTACAGGCTTTGTTGAATAAATAGAACTTTTGGGTAATCATCGGAGCAGATCACCACAGTTGTTTCAAAATCAGGTCTCCATGGCAAAACAAAATTTTAAAATCACCAACTGGCCCTCTTATAACAAGGCCCTCAAGCAG
>NZ_JAHWCO010000433.1:0-1282 GCF_020054415.1 Candidatus Symbiopectobacterium sp.
CTGCTTGAGGGCCTTGTTATAAGAGGGCCAGTTGGTGATTTTAAAATTTTGTTTTGCCATGGAGACCTGATTTTGAAACAACTGTGGTGATCTGCTCCGATGATTACCCAAAAGTTCTATTTATTCAACAAAGCCGTAGATCAGGCCAATAGACGCCAAGATCAGCCCCAACGTCATGGAGCTCTTCTCCAGATTGAGCCACAGCGCCCCCACAGCCAATGCGCCTAACAGCAGGCAGCACCAGATAGTGGAAGGTGTCTTTCAGCGTGCGGTTACGGCCTTCACGCAGATATAACTGCGAAATCACCGACAGGTTAACAAAGGTAAATGCCACCAGCGCACCAAAGTTAGTCAACGCCGTTGCCACTTCAAGATCGAATGAGACCGCAGAGAGCGCCACCACACCGACCAGCAGTACGTTCAGCGACGGCGTACGCCATTGCGGGTGGATATAGCCGAAGAAACGTTCTGGGAACACGCCATCACTTCCCATAACATACATCAGGCGAGACCCCCCGAATGCGCGGCCATACCGGAAGCCAGTACGGTAACACAGGAGAACACCAAGATAATTGATTGGAAGAATTTCCCTGCCACATACAGCATGATTTCTTGCTGGGAAGATTCTGGCGAATCGAATCGGGCAACGTCTGGGAAATATAGTTGCAGGAAATAAGACACCACGATAAAGATCACACCGCCAATCAGTGCGGTCAGGAATATCGCTTTCGGGATCACGCGCCCAGCATCCGGAGTCTCTTCTGACAACGAACTAATGCCATCAACGCCCAGGAAAGAGAAGCACAGAATGGTCGCGCCGGTAATCATCGGCACAACGTGCGCATTCTCGGGCCAGAATGGTCGCGTGCTCACCATCGTACCTGCGCCTTCACCTTGCGAGACACCGTGAATCAACAGACCTAGGAACACCGCCATGATCGCCACCTGCACCACTACGATAATCGAGTTCAGGTTGGCAACGATGTTGATACCGCGCAGGTTGAACATCGTCATCAGCGCGACCAACCCTGCCACGAAAATCCAGGCCGGTACTCCGGGGAAAATCGCTTCCAGATAGGTTATCGCCAGCAAAATGTTGATCATCGGCATAAACAGATAATCGAGCAACGAAGACCAGCCAACCGGCTTTGTTGAATAAATAGAACTTTTGGGTAATCATCGGAGCAGATCACCACAGTTGTTTCAAAATCAGGTCTCCATGGCAAAACAAAATTTTAAAATCACCAACTGGCCCTCTTATAACAAGGCCCTCAAGCAGCGC
>NZ_JAHWCO010000702.1:0-7543 GCF_020054415.1 Candidatus Symbiopectobacterium sp.
CGCTCACGGTTCGCCAGTGACGCTTACCGTCATCGCAATGTAGTGGAAAGATGTTTTGGCCGATTAAAAGAATACCGCCGTATTGCCACACGTTATGACAAAACGGCGAGGAATTATCTGTCGATGGTTAAACTGGGCTGTATCCGCCTATTTTACAAGAAGTTATGCAATTAAGGGACACAACCTAGTGCGCGTATCGTGTATAATGCGAAAATTAGCACAGGTAAGGCAGTCCAATCGACCCATCACATTCACCATACATTACGTTCATCATTATGGATCAAGGCACGTTATACATTGTTTCTGCCCCCAGCGGCGCGGGAAAATCCAGTTTAATAAATGCGTTAATGAAAACGCAGCCGTTGTATGACACCCATGTGTCGATTTCCCACACCACCCGAGCCAAACGCCCGGGGGAAAACCACGGAGAACACTATTTCTTCGTTTCTGTGGATGAATTTAAGCGTATGATTCAGGAAGATGCTTTCCTTGAGTACGCCGAAGTGTTTGGCAACTACTACGGCACGTCCAAAGCCGCCATTGAGCAGGCGCTGGCAACCGGCGTAGATATTTTTCTGGATATCGATTGGCAGGGCGCAGAGCAAATCCGCCGCCGGATGCCGCAGGCGCGCAGTATCTTTATTCTGCCGCCGTCCAAAGAAGAGTTGGGGCGCCGTCTGCGCGGACGCGGCCAGGACAGCGATGAGGTGATTGCACGACGTATGGCGCAAGCGGTGGCTGAAATGACACACTACGCGGAATACGATTATCTGATCGTCAACGATGATTTCGATCTGGCGCTGTCCGATCTGAAAACCATCATCCGTGCTGAACGCCTATTGCTGAGCCGCCAGGCATTGCGGCATGATGCATTAATCACCAAACTATTGGCAGACTGACATCACTTTCAGTATGATGCGCAGTCATTTTATTTCCTGTGGAGTAGCACATTATGGCACGCGTAACTGTTCAAGACGCTGTTGAGAAAATTGGTAACCGTTTTGACCTGGTGTTGGTCGCTGCTCGCCGCGCCCGCCAGATGCAAGCAGGCGGAAAAGATCCGCTGGTCCCTGAAGAGAACGACAAATACACCGTGATTGCGCTGCGCGAAATCGAAGAAGGCCTGATCAGCAACCAGATTCTGGATGTGCGTGAGCGTCAGGAACAGCAAGAGCAAGAAGCAGCAGAGATCCAAGCGGTCACCGCGATTGCTGAAGGTCGTCGTTAATCTCGCTACGGCTCACCCTTGTATATCTTCGAAAGCCTCAATCTGCTGATACAGCGCTATCTGCCGGAAGACCAGATCAAGCGCCTTCAACAGGCTTATATTGTTGCACGTGATGCTCACGAGGGGCAGGCTCGCTCCAGCGGTGAACCTTACATCACCCATCCCGTCGCTGTTGCCGGTATTTTGGCGGAGATGCGTCTTGACTATGAGACGCTGATGGCCGCGCTGTTGCATGACACCATCGAAGATACCCCCACTACCTACCAAGATATTGAACAACAATTCGGCAAGAGCGTCGCCGAGCTGGTAGATGGCGCCTCGAAGCTGGACAAGCTGAAATTCCGCGACAAGAAAGAAGCGCAGGCCGAGAACTTCCGCAAGATGATTATGGCGATGGTGCAGGACATCCGCGTTATTCTCATCAAACTGGCTGACCGTACACATAACATGCGCACACTGGGCTCGCTGCGCTCTGACAAGCGTCGTCGTATTGCGCGTGAAACGCTGGAAATTTACAGCCCATTGGCGCACCGTTTGGGTATTCATCATCTGAAAACCGAGTTGGAAGAGCTGGGTTTTGAGGCGCTGTATCCAAACCGTTATCGTGTGATCAAGGAAGTGGTCAAAGCCGCGCGCGGCAACCGCAAGGAAATGATCCAGAAAATCCTTTCCGAAATCGAAGGGCGGTTGAACGAAGCAGGCATTCCCTGTCGCGTCAGCGGACGCGAAAAACATCTCTATTCCATCTACTGCAAGATGCACCTGAAAGAACAGCGTTTCCATTCCATCATGGATATCTACGCGTTTCGGGTGATCGTTAAAGAGCTGGATACCTGCTATCGCGTGCTCGGACAGGTGCACAGCCTGTACAAACCGCGTCCTGGCCGCGTCAAAGATTACATCGCTATTCCGAAGGCGAACGGCTACCAATCGCTGCATACCTCATTGATTGGGCCGCACGGTGTGCCGGTCGAGGTGCAGATCCGTACCGAAGACATGGACCAGATGGCCGAAATGGGTGTGGCGGCACATTGGGCGTACAAAGAAGGTGAAAGCAGCACTACGGCACAGGTCCGTGCGCAGCGCTGGATGCAGAGCCTGCTGGAGCTGCAACAAAGTGCTGGCAGCTCGTTCGAGTTTATCGAGAGCGTCAAATCCGATCTCTTCCCCGATGAAATGTATGTGTTCACTCCGGAAGGGCGCATCATCGAGCTACCGGCAGGCGCGACACCGGTCGATTTTGCCTACGCGGTACATACAGATATCGGGCATGCCTGCGTCGGCGCACGCGTCGACAGACAGCCCTACCCGCTCTCTCAATCGCTGAGCAGTGGGCAAACGGTGGAGATTATTACCGCCCCCGGCGCACACCCCAATGCGGCATGGTTAAACTTTGTCGTCAGTTCGCGCGCTCGCGCCAAGATTCGCCAAATGCTGAAGAATCTCAAGCGTGACGATTCCGTGAGCCTGGGACGTCGTTTATTGAATCATGCCTTGGGTAATGGCAGAAAGCTCAGTGATATTCCACAAACCAGCATCCAGCTTGAGCTGGATCGCATGAAACTCACCTCGCTGGATGACCTGCTGGCAGAGATTGGCCTCGGTAACGCCATGAGCATCGTCGTAGCGAAAAACCTATTGGATGAGCAGCCGTTACAGCAAGAGCACACCGGTTTGCGCAAGCTGCCGATCAAAGGCGCAGATGGCGTATTGATTACGTTCGCCAAATGTTGCCGCCCGATCCCCGGTGACCCGATTGTGGCCCACGTCAGTCCCGGTAAAGGTTTGGTGGTTCACCATGAGTCTTGTCGAAACATTCGCGGCTACCAGAAAGAGCCTGAAAAATTCATGGCGGTCGAGTGGGATAAGGTTACCGAACAAGAGTTTATCGCTGAGATTAAAGTCGACATGTTCAACAATCAGGGAGCATTGGCCAACCTGACCGCAGCGATTAATGCCGCCAACTCCAATATTCAGAGCATCAATACGGAAGAGCGGGATGGACGCGTGTATAGCGCCTTTATCCGTTTGACCACGCGCGATCGGGTACATCTGGCTAACGTCATGCGTAAAATCCGCGTGATGCCGGATGTCATCAAAGTGACCCGTAATCGCAACTGATCGCCACCGTAACCAATGATAGCCCTGACGATCCCGGTCGCACATATGGTACCGGGATAACGCAAGAGACATCGTATGACACCAGAACGCTACGCCCGCATCCAAGAGATGCTGACAAGCCGTCAACCCGATTTGACGATGTGTATGGAACAGGTGCACAAACCCCACAATATTTCCGCTGTAATTCGTACCGCCGATGCCGTCGGCGTCCGCGAAGTCCACGCCGTTTGGCCTACCAGCCGCATGCGTACACTGGTATCATCAGCAGCAGGCAGCAACAGTTGGGTACAGGTCAAAACACATCGCACCATCGCCGATGCCGTCTCGCATTTAAAAACGCAAAGCATGCAGATTCTGGCGACCAACCTGTCAGCCAAAGCGGTCGATTTTCGTGAAGTCGATTACACGCGACCGACCTGCATCCTGCTCGGTCAGGAAAAAACCGGCATCACGCAGGAAGCGCTCGCGCTGGCCGACCAGGACATCATCATTCCGATGATCGGCATGGTGCAATCCCTGAACGTGTCGGTCGCTTCTGCGCTGATCCTTTACGAAGCCCAACGCCAAAACGCGGGTATGTACCAGCGTGAAGCGGGCATGCTTGATGACGATGAACAACAGCGCTTGCTGCTCGAAGGAGGCTATTCGGTGCTGGCGCGCGTAGCGACGCGGAAAAAACTCCCCCGCCCGCGCATCGAAAATCAGGGCCAGATCATTGCCGACACGGCATGGTGGGCAGCCATGCAATCCTCCGCCGAATAGCGAGAGCGCCAATGAAAAGCCACCTGCTGAATAACCAACCGTTGAACACCCTCACGGGGGTCGGTGCCAGTCAGGCGGCTAAACTCGCGCGCCTCGGGTTGGAAACCGTGCAGGACGTGTTGCTGCACCTGCCGCTGCGCTACGAAGATCGCACCCACCTCTACGCCATTGGCGACCTGCTGCCCGATATCTATGCCACCGTGGAAGGTGACGTGTTGCGCAACGATATCGTCTTTGGACGCAAACGTATGCTGACCTGCCAAATCAGCGACGGCAGCGGAGTGCTGACGATGCGCTTCTTCAACTTCAATGCCGCAATGAAAAATAGCCTGGCTCCAGGCCAGCACGTTATCGCCTACGGTGAAATCAAACGAGGCAAGAATGGGGCAGAGATTATCCACCCAGAATACCGCGTACAGGGCGATGCACAGCAACCGGTGGAATTACAGGCCTCACTGACACCGGTTTACCCAACCACGGAAGGAGTGCGTCAGGCCACGCTGCGCAAATTGACCGATCAGGCGCTGGAGCGTCTGGATGCACAACCGATAGAAGAGTTGCTGCCGCAGGAGCTAAGCCGCGGCATGATTGGGCTGCCTGAAGCGTTACATACTCTGCACCGTCCACCGGCAGGCACGCAACTGAATGAGCTTGAGCACGGCAAACACCCGGCGCAAGTGCGTTTAATCATGGAAGAGCTGCTGGCGCATCACTTAAGCATGCTGGCGGTACGCGCCGGTGCGCAACGCCATCGCGCCCTTGTACTGCAAGCACAGGACGCATTAAAAACGCGACTGTTGGCCGCCCTCCCGTTCGCGCTGACTCAGGCGCAAACCCGCGTCATCAATGACATTGAAGCCGACATGGAGAAACCTTTACCCATGATGCGTCTGGTACAAGGGGATGTCGGCTCCGGAAAAACGCTGGTGGCGGCCATGGCGGCACTGCGCGCCATCGCTAACGGCAAACAGGTGGCGTTAATGGCACCCACCGAACTGCTCGCGGAACAACACGCCATCAACTTTCGTCATTGGTTTGAGCCCCTTGGCATTGAGGTCGGCTGGCTGGCCGGCAAGCAAAAGGGAAAAGCACGCGTTGCGCAACAAGAAGCCATTGCCAATGATCAGGTCAGTATGATCGTGGGTACGCACGCTATTTTTCAGCAGCAGGTGCGATTTAGTGGGCTAGCGCTGGTGATCATCGATGAACAGCACCGCTTTGGTGTGCATCAACGGCTAGCCTTGTGGGAAAAAGGGGTGGAACAGGGCTTTCACCCTCACCAGTTGATCATGACAGCAACACCAATCCCACGCACGCTGGCGATGACTGCCTATGCCGACCTAGATACGTCGGTCATCGATGAACTGCCGCCGGGCAGAACGCCTGTGACAACGGTCGCCATCCCCGATTCTCGCCGTGAGGATATTATCACCCGCGTCGATCGTGCCTGTCGGGAAGAAGGGCGACAGGCCTATTGGGTCTGCACGCTGATTGAAGAGTCCGACCTGCTGGAAGCACAAGCCGCTGAAGCCACCTGCGAAGGGCTGAAGGCCGCACTGCCAGGTCTGCGAATTGGATTGGTACACGGCAGGATGAAAGCGCAAGAGAAGCAGGCGGTGATGCAGGCATTCAAACAGGGCGAACTGCAACTGCTGGTGGCAACCACGGTCATCGAAGTGGGGGTGGATGTGCCCAACGCCAGCCTGATGATAGTCGAAAACCCAGAGCGGCTGGGTCTGGCACAATTGCACCAGTTGCGCGGTCGAGTCGGACGTGGTGCCATTGCCTCCCACTGCGTATTGCTCTATAAGACGCCGCTAAGTAAAACTGCACAGCAGCGCTTGCAGGTGGTGCGCGACAGCAACGACGGTTTCGTTATTGCGCAACGGGATTTAGAGATTCGCGGTCCCGGCGAACTGCTGGGTACGCGGCAAACCGGCAGCGCCGAGTTTAAAGTAGCGGATTTACTGCGCGATCAGGCACTGATCCCCGAAGTACAACGCGTAGCTCGTCACCTTCATGCACACTATCCAGAATATGCCAAAGCGCTAATTGAACGTTGGTTACCGGAGCGGGTGCGCTATACCAATGCCTAGCGCCCTAGGTGAGACGCAGAAAAAAGGTAGCAAATAACCTTTATAGTGCAGCACGCGTATAAAGCGCCCCCCTCCTCTAGGCATTAAATTGCTCGTCACCACGATAAAAAAATAGACGTTTTTTGACACATTTATAACGAGGTATTCAAAAAATCCCCACCGTCATCAGACATGACACAAGATTGTTTTATAATCACCCCGCAAACGATTGCTTTTGCAAAGCAGATCATTAAAATGCCCTCTTTGCCGTTTCAGGACACTCTTGATTATGACTACCACCACCACGGAACTGCCCCAAACGGAGACGCCAACTGCTGCGCCCCGTAACAGTGAATTGATTTATCGTCTGGAAGACAGACTACCGTTGGCGCAAACGTTGTTTGCCGCCAGACAGCATCTTCTGGCTATGTTTGTGGCGGTGATTACCCCAGCCCTGCTGATCTGCTAGGCACTCTGTTTGCCCACGCAGGATACCCAGCACATCATCAGCATGTCGTTGTTTGCTTCCGGCCTGGCGTCCATTCTGCAAATTAAAACCTGAGGTCCGGTAGGATCGGGGTTACTTTCTATTCAGGGCACCAGCTTTAACTTTGTTACCCCGTTAATCATGGGTGGTCTGGCGCTAAAAAATGGCGGTGCCGATGTGCCCACCATGATGGCAGCACTGTTCTGCACTCTGATGGTGGCGTATTTCACTGAAATCATCCTTTCCCGCTTCCTGCATCTGGCGCGCTGCATCATTACGCCGCTGGTCTCCGGCGTGGTCGTGATGATTATCGGCCTGTCGCTGATTCAGGTGGGATTAACATCGATCAGCGGCGGCTTTGCTGCCATGAACGATCACACCTTCGGTGCCCCCAAGAATCTTGCACTGGCCGCTATCGTCCTGCTGGTTATCATCCTGCTGAACCGCCAGCGCAACCCCTACCTGCGCGTCGCCTCTCTGGTGATTGCCATGGCGGTCGGGTATTTTGCCGCCTGGGCGATGGGCATGCTGCCGCAAGACACGTCGGCCACGCACACCTCAGCGATCATGATCCCGACACCGCTCTATTACGGACTCGGCTTTGACTGGAACCTGCTTATTCCGCTGATGCTGGTGTTTATGGTGACCTCATCGGAAAGTAACATAAAAATAAATAATTAATAAAAACAAATTTATACATAAAATAACCCAGTGATTTTCTGCATTTGTTATATACCCAATAAACCTCAAGATGCAGGTTTGAGCACCTGAAAACGATCGTGAATTCTGGACGTCAGCGAGTCCGCTATTTCTGGTAGCGTATTGGTGAAAAAATTGAATATTGCATCCCGAAAATCGCGGGTGTTTTCA
>NZ_JAHWCO010000060.1:0-1126 GCF_020054415.1 Candidatus Symbiopectobacterium sp.
CTGCTTGAGGGCCTTGTTATAAGAGGGCCAGTTGGTGATTTTAAAATTTTGTTTTGCCATGGAGACCTGATTTTGAAACAACTGTGGTGATCTGCTCCGATGATTACCCAAAAGTTCTATTTATTCAACAAAGCCGTAGATATCATGTGCTTCCTCTTTAGTTTCAAAATCACTTTTATTGTTTATTCTCAGGTAATCATCATAATAACGATGAATCGCTCTGTGACATGTTGGACAAATAGGTATCATATCGTCAATGATTGTTCCAGACCTTGAGTTTACTCGAGTTCCTGATGAAAGTAGTAAAATATGATGAAGATCAAGAACTCTGTTAACCCACGGATATTTTTTACTAGTATCTATTTGACATGATTTACAAACAGGGCTTGGAAATTTATCAAAATAAAAGTTTCGTATTTGAGTATTCCTTTCTATAATTACGTGTGTCTTCTTAACCTTGCTACCTTCAATAAATCCACTTTCTAAAACGTCTGAAACTATTGTTCCTTTGTAATCAAAAAAATCGTGTTCAGAACCGTCTCGAAAGAAGCGAGCAACCCTTTGTATTTCAAGATTACCATCAGTTTCGCACCGTCCTGATATTGGACTCAAAGAGTGAAATATGTCGTGAGCATCTTCCTGATTAAGGGATACGATGATGTCCTGTCCTGTGTTATGCAAGTAAGATATTTGAGAAATAAAATTAATACTTTCACGTGACTGACGGTATTTAGCATTTCTCTCTAATCGAGGGTATTTATCACACGTGTCTATCAGTGAAATAAAATCGGTATCACTTTCACCACCATTAAATCCACTAAATATATATGCGCCGATAATCTCATTTATTGGCGTGATATGGTTATTAAAGCCAGCTACTTTTGCAAAAACATATTTTAAAGAAAAGCATAAAGGATTTCTTTTATACATAACTGCGTTAATATCCATCCAGTGGCTTTGTTGAATAATAGGTAATCATGCTGTTTTTCCATGCCAGTTTTGGTTGAAAATGCTTGTCATCTCAGGTGTACACTTTTCTCATGATGCCTAACTGCATGATTTTACGTTGCGAGGATCCGTCGTTTCGCTGGGCTGCCAGCATAAAATCTATTTATTCAACAAAGCC
>NZ_JAHWCO010000588.1:0-1412 GCF_020054415.1 Candidatus Symbiopectobacterium sp.
CTGCTTGAGGGCCTTGTTATAAGAGGGCCAGTTGGTGATTTTAAAATTTTGTTTTGCCATGGAGACCTGATTTTGAAACAACTGTGGTGATCTGCTCCGATGATTACCCAAAAGTTCTATTTATTCAACAAAGCCCCTCAATTACTGAAGATCAAATCATGGCAGCAGTTGCAAAAATGCACAATAGGAAACATCGGCAGCGCTGGGAAGCTCAGTGGGATTCAGCAGAAAAAAAAGGGCATCCAGTGCCGCCGTATGTAGCTAAACCTGTAGCAGCAGCAACACGAAGCCAGCATCTGTCTTTTATGCGTGGGTTGATGAAAATTGCGTCTGACGAGTGGAAATGGTTACGCCAAGCCCCGGTGATTAAGGTGCGTAAACCCGCCAGCAAGCGCGTTCGATGGCTGACCAAAGAAGAAGCGACTACTTTGATAAAATGTATGCCGGATAACTTTTGCCATGTTGTAATTTTTGCTCTGGCGACGGGTTTACGCCGTTCCAATATCATCAATCTGGAATGGTCGCAGGTCGATATGCAGCGCAAAGTAGCATGGGTACACCCGGAAAATGCCAAGGCAGGGAAAGCCATTGGTGTTGCTCTGAATGATACTGCCTGCAAAGTGCTGCGCGATCAGATAGGCAGGCACTCACGCTTTGTCTTTGTTCACACCAAAGCACATACACGTCCTGGAGGCGGGGCTACAGCAGCAGTACGAAAAATGCGAGTGGATGACAATTCTGCATGGAACACAGGTAAACGGAGAGCGGGAATAACTGACTTCAGATTTCATGATCTGCGGCATACCTGGGCAAGTTGGTTAGTACAGGCGGGTGTACCGCTTTCTGCTTTGCAGGAAATGGGAGGCTGGGAGAGTATCGAGATGGTACAACGTTACGCTCATTTATCACCGGTTCACTTGATCGAACATGCCAGAAAAATTGACGAAGTCTTGGCGGGCGATGTCACTAATCTGGCACTTTTGGAAAGTATAGCCGTCGGTGAATAGCATAACTTGTTGATTTAAATGGTACGCCCTATAGGATTCGAACCTATGACCTACGGCTTAGAAGGCCGTTGCTCTATCCAACTGAGCTAAGGACGCATAGCGAGATGCGGTTGTGTCGTTTGACAACAGTGGGCTGGATTATACCCACACGCCTCAGTGAGTCAACGAATTGGGCCCGATTTTCTGCCGTACGGTGAATCACTGTACAGTCCTATTGCCGAGCCCACCATTCAGTATGCTGTGTGTTAAAGCCGTTATCATTACCGAGGCTTTGTTGAATAAATAGAACTTTTGGGTAATCATCGGAGCAGATCACCACAGTTGTTTCAAAATCAGGTCTCCATGGCAAAACAAAATTTTAAAATCACCAACTGGCCCTCTTATAACAAGGCCCTCAAGCAGCGC
>NZ_JAHWCO010000155.1:0-1345 GCF_020054415.1 Candidatus Symbiopectobacterium sp.
ACGTAACAATCGACCCGTATGGGGCGCAGTCGTTACAGGTTCTGATTTATTCAACAAAGCCCTGCTCTTGCTGTGCAGAAGATAATTAGCAAGGTCTACCGCCAATACGTCCTCTGCTTCTCGCTGCGGCTAGACCTGCCTGAGTACGTTCAACAATCAGCTCCCGCTCCATTTGCGCCAACGCACTCATCACATGAAAGAAAAAACGCCCTGCGGACGTAGAAGTATCAATGGAATCCGTCAAACTATGAAAATGGATGCCTTCATCTTCTAGTTTGGATATTAAAGTAATCAAATGGTTAATGCTACGACCCAGCCTGTCGAGCTTCCAGACCACCAGAGTATCCCCCGATTTCAGGCAGTTTAACGCGCGTTTTAATCCGGGTCTCTGGTCTGTTTTTCCACTGATTTTATCCTCAAAAATCTGTTCACAATTTGCGCAAATCAAGGTTTTTTGCTGTAAACCGGTGTTTTGGTCATTTTTTGACACCCTCATATAGCCAATTTTTGCCATTTTTAACCTTTTCTCAACCTCGGTAAGCCTTGTAATCGCTGTTTTAGGTCAAAATGTTAGCTAATTTCATGATGTAAGAAAACCTTGGTTTGTTAGAAACGATAAATCTGGCTAAAAATGCAACACCTTCGTCTCGCAAAATTAACGGCAAAAACTGCTTTGTTGAACAATAGGTAATCATGCTGTTTTTCCATGCCAGTTTTGGTTGAAAATGCTTGTCATCTCAGGTGTACACTTTTCTCATGAGGCCTAACTGCGTGATTTTACGTTGCGAGGATCCGTCGTTTCACTGGGCTGCCAGCATAAAATCTATTTATTCAACAAAGCCGGCAAAAACCTGACTCAGGATGTACAATTAACCGCCACAGATGTTAAAGCAGTTACACCAGAAATATTACGTGTAGAAATTCCCGTAGGTGTACCGCTTCCTTGGCCGACTTAAAAAGCACCAAACGGTTGGTTTATTTGCAACGGTGAACCATTTGATAAGAAAAAATACCCACTCTTAGCACTAGCTTATCCATCCGGCAAACTCCCTGATTTACGTGGCGAATTTATTCGTGGGCTGGATGCTGGGCGAAAAGTGGATAACGGACGTAAGATATTAAGTACGCAATCGGATGCCATGCAGAAAATTTGGGCAGAGTGGACGATGGATGATCAATCTGTTGCTTCAAACTTTCCTCCTAAAGGTGGCTTTGTTGAATAAATAGAACTTTTGGGTAATCATCGGAGCAGATCACCACAGTTGTTTCAAAATCAGGTCTCCATGGCAAAACAAAATTTTAAAATCACCAACTGGCCCTCTTATAACAAGGCCCTCAAGCAGCG
>NZ_JAHWCO010000053.1:0-6287 GCF_020054415.1 Candidatus Symbiopectobacterium sp.
AAACACGCTTATCACGACTGGTGTCATGAAGGTGTTCGAGTTCGGCTTTTTGCTTGTCGGTAATAAATATCTTCATAGTGGGTGAGCATGATCTTCTTACCGCGTAAAATCAAGCATCTTCAATGATCACGGGTATATAGGGAAAATCTCCGATCCCGGCTGCACTAATTAAATCAATTATCCCTTTCACTTTCGCGGCAAATCAGCCAAAATTTGCAGTTTACCGTGCGTTGCGTCGGTGTCCGAACACGTCATCTTCGATGGGATCAACGCGTCCCCTTTAGGTACAAATTATTTCTGCAGTCTCCTTCTGATATCCTGTTTATACCATCGGAAAGAGAACATTACGCAAAAGCAAACGATTAACAAACTATATACTGCCGTAACAAGTAGGTTCAGGAGTCATGTTTAGATGGCAACGATCAAAGATGTGGCAAAGTGTGCTGGCGTTTCAACAACAACCGTCTCTCACGTCATCAATAAAACACGTTTCGTCGCCGAAGAGACCAAAACGGCCGTGCGGGAAGCCATCAAGGAATTACACTACTCCCCGAGCGCAGTGGCTCGGAGCTTAAAGGTAAACCACACCAAATCCATCGGTCTGCTCGCCACCTCGAGCGAAGCACCCTACTTTGCGGAAATTATCGAAGCGGTTGAAAACAGTTGTTATGCAAAAGGCTATACCCTGATTCTGTGTAACTCGCATAATAACCTGGAAAAACAGCGGGCCTATCTTTCCATGCTGGCGCAAAAACGGGTTGATGGTCTGTTGGTAATGTGTGCGGAATATCCGCCTGAACTGCTGAGCATGTTGGCCGATTACCGCAGCATTCCCATGGTAGTGATGGATTGGGGTCAGGCACGCGGCGATTTCACTGACACTATCATTGATAACGCCTTTGAAGGAGGATATCTGGCTGGGCGTTACCTGATTGAACGTGGCCACCGCGACATCGGCGCTATTCCCGGTATTCAGGAACGCAACACGGGCAGCGGGCGTTATCTGGGTTTTCTCAAAGCCTTGCAGGAAGCGGATATCACCGTTCACGATGAATGGATTGTTCAGGGCGATTTCGAGCCGGAATCCGGTTATAAAGCCATGCACCACATTTTGGCGCAGAAACAGCGCCCGACCGCTATTTTCTGCGGCGGTGACATCATGGCCATGGGCGCCATCTGCGCGGCAGATGAGCTCGGACTACTCGTACCGCAAGATATTTCCGTGATTGGCTACGATAATGTTCGCCATGCACGTTATTTCACGCCTGCCTTAACCACGATCCACCAGCCAAAAGAGCATTTGGGCCAATCGGCTTTTACCATGCTGCTCGATCGCATCACCAGTAAGCGCGAAGATGCGCAGATGACTGAGGTTCACCCAACGCTTATCGAGCGTCGTTCTGTGGGTGACGGCCCTTTCCGCGACTACCGCCTTTGATGTTTAAGACGATTTTCTTATATGCCCTAAATAATTAGAGTTACGGGAAGGCCGCAAATGAGGGAATCACGATGAGCTTACTAAAGTAAGTGATTCGGGTGAGCGAGTGCAGACAACGCACCTGCAACTTGAAGTATGACGGGTATAGCGCGTTGATTTGTAGATTCTTCATGACTGCATCAATCAATTTTGACTTGTCCTCTGATTGAAGCAGTCGTACACTGTTTTTCATTCGGACAATATCCCTACACTTATCCTTATTATAACGAACGCACGACTGCGTATCAGGATATGTGCCCCTACGTGTTACCACGTGCCGGTGTTGACACTTCAGTCCCTCTGGTATCCAGAGAGTAGACGATGGATGTTATGCCCGCTGCCGCTGTGCAACGGGCAAGCATAAACGGCTGCGCACGAATGCAACCGCTTACTATTTGAACAACGGGTAACCTGCCCGTGATTCGAACACGCTACGCGCAACCCGCAGCGTTCGGGTTGATGAGAGACTGTCTATGCTGTTCCTTGCGGCGCTGTCTGGCAAGGTTGGGGGAAGTTATGAGTTCGTCATATGTAGAGGAACTGGCAGAACATAACACGTCCTGGTTCCGGATCGTACACGCGTTATTGGCTATCGCCGATATCAAAATCAATGGCTCACGCCCGTTTGATATTCGGGTACGTAACCCTGATTTCTACAAGCGCGTTCTGCGTGAAGGCTCCCTGGGACTCGGTGAAAGCTATATGGACGGTTGGTGGGAGTGCGATCGTTTAGACTGTTTTTTTCGGCGTATTTTACGCGCGGGGCTTGAGAAAAGGGCCACCCATCATCTTAAAGACATTTTGCACATTGTCGCTGCGCGCTTGATTAACCTGCAATCCCGCAAGCGAGCCTGGATCGTCGGCAAGGAGCATTACGATCTGGGCAACGATCTGTTTAGCCTGATGCTCGACACGCATATGCAATACTCCTGCGGCTACTGGAAAGAGTCCACTACCCTAGAACAGGCGCAACAGGCCAAACTGCGCATAATTTGCGAAAAACTTCAGCTTCAGCCAGGCATGACCCTGTTGGATATTGGCTGCGGCTGGGGCGGGCTGGCCGCCTATGCGGCACGCCATTATGGCGTATCGGTTTACGGCGTGACCATTTCGCGTGAGCAGCAAAAACTGGCTCAGGCGCGCTGTAGCGATCTCAACGTCACCATTGAATTGCAGGATTATCGCGACCTTAACCGACATTTCGATCGCATCGTGTCTGTCGGCATGTTTGAGCACGTTGGACCGAAAAATTATGATACGTACTTTCGCGTCGTCAGCAAAAATCTCAAACCCGAAGGGTTGTTTCTGCTGCATACCATTGGGGCAAATAAAACCGATTCGCAGGTTGATCCCTGGATTAACAAATATATTTTCCCAAACGGCTGCCTGCCCTCCGTGCGCCACATTGCCGCACACAGTGAACCTTATCTGGTGATGGAAGATTGGCACAATTTTGGGGCCGATTACGATAAAACCTTGATGGCCTGGCACGATCGCTTTGTAGCCAGTTGGCCGCAGTTAGCGGACCGTTATTCGCCGCGTTTTAACCGTATGTTCCGTTACTACCTGAATGCCTGCGCCGGGGCGTTTCGCGCGCGAAACATTCAACTGTGGCAGGTCTTGTTTAGCCCCCAAGGGATTGAAGGTGGCGTGCGTGTAGCGCGCTGATTTCGGTCAGCTTAACGCCGTACATCAAAGGGGTTACGGCATTTTTTATCGCCTTTTCAGCTCATGCTTCAGGCGCTCTGCGCGGCATTTGCCGTTGCGGCCTCTTGTGCCTGACGCTGTGCCAGCACACGTTCAACCGTGTCGATAACAGCCTGAGTTTGCGGGTCGATTTCGATATTGATCCGGTTCCCCAATCGCTTCTGGCCGAGCGTGGTGCGTTGCAGCGTTTCGGGAATCAAATGCACGCAGAAACGGCTGCGAGTCACCTCACCCACAGTGAGACTGATGCCATCAATCCCGATAAAACCTTTGTGCAGCACATAGTTCATCTGCGATTCATCGGAGAGTCGGAACCAAATCTGGTGGTTGTTTTCCGAGGTAAGAATTTTAACCACTTCGGCTGTGCACATAATGTGCCCGGACATAACATGTCCGCCAATCTCATCGCCGTATTTTGCGGCACGTTCAATATTAACCAGATCGCCCGGCGTGATATCGCCCAGGTTGGTCAGACGCAGCGTCTCTTTCATTAAATCAAAACTGACCCGATCGCCATCAATTGCCGTCACCGTCAGGCAGCAGCCGTTATTGGCGATCGAGGCACCTGTCACTAGGCCGGTCAGTAATTCGGGAGGAAGTTTTACCACATGCGTACGGAAGTTCGTTTTTTCATCGATGGACACCACCGGCGCGGTGCCTTGAACAATACCGGTAAACATACGCTTGCCTCATAATAAATCAGTGAAATAACTGAATTCTACTGTGCCAGTATCTCCCCCTACGCTAACGTGGCACGCTGCGAGGGAATAAAGGCTGACAAATCATTTTGCAGTTTGCCTCATAACGACTGGAAAACCAAACGCATTCCCGCCTTTGTCACCTGACAAATCCGATAAGACAACAGAACCTCTTCATTGACACAATATCTTACGAAGAAGTTGGTTTACTTATGCCAAGCAGCTACACTGGAACAACGTTCTGTCATCGATTGATTTTCCATCTCAGATGGATGGCTTCGAAAGCCATTTGTGCTCGTTATCTCGCTTGCGGTTGTTTACTTTCATTCATCCCAACCCCCTGCTGGAAAAGCAATGCGCCACCTCGCAGTGCTGCCGTATAACAGAAAGCGAGGGGGTATCGACTCCAGTTTTTCGTTTTAACAATTCAAGGAAGGTGTTTGCGTGCAGAAATATTTGTTAGAGGCTCGGAGCCTGTTAACGCTCGCGGTTCCTGTTATTATTGCGCAGGTTTCCCAAACTTCCATGGGTGTCGTTGACACCATTATTGCGGGTGCTTATAGCGCCACCGATATGGCAGCGGTTGCAGTCGGTACCTCCGTGTGGTTACCGGTCATCCTGTTTGGACATGGTTTATTAATGGCGCTCACGCCCGTGGTAGCCCAACTCAACGGCTCTGGCCGACGCCCGCGCATCGCCCATCAGGTTCAGCAGGCGTTTATTTTGGCCGCGATCGTTGCGGTTATCACCATGATAGTGCTGTATAACGGCAAGCATGTTATTGCCATGATGCATACCGACTCACCGGAGCTCGCGAATGTTGCCATCGGCTATCTGCACGTGATGCTGCTGGGAGTACCGGGCTATCTGTTCTATCAGGTGCTGCGCTGCCAGTGTGAGGGGTTATCCAAAACCAAGCAGGGCATGGTGATTGGCTTTATTGGCGTGCTGATCAATATTCCGCTGAACTACATCTTTATCTACGGCAAATTTGGCATGCCCGAACTGGGCGGTGTGGGTTGCGGCGTCGCGACAGCCTCTACCTATTGGATCATGATGCTGATGATGGCGTTTTACAGTATGCACGCACGTTGGCTTCGCGATATCAAGTGGCAGCGCTGGCAGATTGATTTCTCCGCCATGCGGCATCTGTTTTCGCTTGGTTTGCCCATTGCGCTCGCCCTGCTGTTCGAAGTATCTCTGTTTGCCATCGTCGCCCTGCTGATCCTGCCGCTCGGCGTCATTGATGTTGCCGGGCATCAGATAGCACTGAACTTCAGTTCTCTGATGTTCGTGTTGCCGTTGTCTATCGGCATTGCCTCGACGATCCGCGTTGGTCACCGGCTGGGGGAAGGCTCCATGGAAGATGCTCGTGTTGCGGCCTACACCGGCATCGCAACCGGCGTGATGCTGGCCTGTTGTACCGCTATTTTCACCGCGTTGCTGCGTGAGCAGATCGCCTTGTTGTATAACAAAAACACTGAAGTGGTCGCTATGGCGGCGCAGTTGATGCTTCTGGCCGCGATTTATCAGATTTCAGACGCGGTGCAGGCTATCGGTAACGGCGTATTACGTGGCTATAAAGATACGCGTTCCATTTTCTACATCACCTTCGTCTCCTACTGGATACTCGGTTTACCCAGCGGTTATCTGCTGGCAATGACCGATTATTGGGTGCCGCGCATGGGCCCTGCCGGTTTCTGGTGTGGCTTTATCATCGGACTCACTGCTGCCGCCATTATGATGGTGCTACGTATCCGTTATTTGCAACGCCAACCGCCCGGCGATATTCTGGCGCGCGCGGCGCGCTAGCCCTGATATCACCCAACGCAAGGGGGGGCACGCCACCAGCGTTGGGTGAAAAAAACGCAAAGTGAACACAAACGCAGCAGTCGTGCGGTTCAACCGCATAAATGTTGCATTTGCGTCTTGCCAGCACCACGTTCACTCGCTACTATGCGCCCCGCACGGCAGCAAAGGGCATTGCCCGCTGCATTAGTGACCCGTCTTACAAAAGGCGTTCTTAGCTCAGTTGGTTAGAGCACCACCTTGACATGGTGGGGGTCGATGGTTCGAGTCCATTAGAACGCACCATTTCTTGTTCCTCAGTGTTCTATTTATCTGTACTAGCTCAGACCTGATCTGACAGTTACCGATTATTTATACAGGTGTCTGTCAGATTACATCTGGTTCAGATTCTTTTCTGCCTAGATCCGTTTTCCATCGAGTAAAGTGGCCATCGGCGTACGCCCGCAGCACATTTTTCCCTGATGAGTTCGCTCATTATTGTAATGCCACAACCAGTTGTCCAGATCTACCTGCAGGCTTTCCAGGTCTCCATATAACTTCTTGTGGAACGTAACCTGATAAAAATCCTGCAAAATGGTTTTATGGAAGCGCTCGCA
>NZ_JAHWCO010000661.1:0-3677 GCF_020054415.1 Candidatus Symbiopectobacterium sp.
GAGATCGTCAGGGGTTTTGATATTTTTGGCCAGCTCGTTAGCCAGAGCCTGTAACTGTTTTTCGTCCATAAAGTAACCTGCTTTTGATGTTGGATTGAACATATCAAAATCAGGCAATTACACAATCTCGTGTACAGGCTCTGATATTCACTTTCCTCGTTATTTTGCGGAAAAAAAGCGCATCCAGACACGCTTTATATCCCGTTTTATTAATGTAATAACCTTTCTCTTACCCTCTATTTGTGACAACATCGAGAATAACTCGTTTCCACCACACGTTTTTGCACGTTGTTTTCACTACGTTTTACAAAATTATAACAATTTACTTGTGCCGTATGCATGCGCATACCTTCGCACGCTTTTATGACTCTTATAGGGATTTTTACTATGGCAGATGTAACACCACCGCTTGCACAGCCGCACCTGGACCCCCATGATACACGCAAGCGTATTTTCGCCATTGTGGGAGCATCATCCTGTAACCTGGTGGAGTGGTTCGATTTTTACGTCTATTCGTTCTGCGCACTCTATTTTGCCTCTGCGTTTTTCCCCAGTGGTGACACCACGACGCAACTCCTGTAAACCGCTGGCGTATTTGCCGTTGGGTTTCTGATGCGTCCGATCAGTGGCTGGATATTTGGCTATATTTCCGATAAGCACGGGCGCCGCACCTCAATGCTTATTTCCGTTTGTATGATGTGCTGCGGCTCATTCGTTATCGCCTGTTTACCTACCTATAGTGTCATTGACCATTGGGCACCTGCTTTGTTGTTGCTTGCCCGTTTGTTTCAGGGACTTTCTGTAGGCGGAGAGTATGGCACCAGCGCAACCTACATGAGTGAAGTCACCGTTGAAGGCAAGCGCGGTTTTTATGCCTCCTTTCAATATGTCACGTTGATCGGTGGACAGTTATTGGCGCTGTTGGTGTTGGTTATTCTGCAACAGTGGCTTAGCACTGAAGAGCTGAAAGCCTAGGGATGGCGTATTCCCTTTGCATTGGGTGGGCTGCTGGCGATAGTGGCGTTATACCTGCGGCGTTCACTGCATGAAACGTCGAGCACCACCACGCGCCAGCGTAAAGATGCAGGAACGCTTTCTGGTTTGTGGCGTAATCGGCGTGCTTTTATGATTGTGCTGGGTTTTACCGCCGCAGGTTCATTGAGCTTTTATACCTACACCACCTACATGCAGAAGTATCTGGTGAACACAGCGGGTATGGATGCAAAAACCGCAAGCGGTGTGATGACGGGGGTTCTGGTGATATTCATGCTGCTGCAACCGTTGTTTGGTGCGTTGTCGGATAAAATAGGGCGACGTACCATGATGATCATTTTTTGCTCAAAGGCAGCGTTATTTACCGTTCCAATCCTCAGCACCTTGCAGAATGTAACAAGCCCATACGCCGCCTTTGCCATTATCGTTATGGCGTTAATGATCATCAGCTTTTACACCTCGATCAGCGGAGTGCTGAAAGCCGAGATGTTTCCTCCTGAGGTGCGTGCGCTGGGTGTAGGGTTTCCCTATGCGATAGGCAACGCGCTGTTTGGCGGTTCTGCTGAGTATGTCGCACTGTCGTTGAAATCAGCGGGGATTGAAACGACGCTCTTCTGGTATGTCTCTGCTATTTGTCTGATGGCGATGTTTGTTTCTCTGCTGCTGCACCGAAAAGGGAAAGAGGTACAGATGTAAACGGCACTACACAGTGCGCAGGATGAAGATTATTCAACTTCGGACTGTGCGCTGTACAAGTGGGGGAAAAATGGTTATCTTCATGCATCTAGATGTATAAACGTATAAACGTATAAACGGTTGCTGTGAGGTGTAGTGTCATGCCAATTCGGATCCCTGATGAGTTACCCGCAGTAAGTTTTTTGCGCAATGAGAATGTGTTCGTCATGACCACTTTTCGTGCCAGTACTCAGGAAATTCGCCCGTTGAAGGTATTGGTATTGAACCTCATGCCGAAGAAGATTGAGACAGAAAACCAGTTCCTGCGTCTGCTCTCCAACTCGCCGTTGCAGGTGGATATCCAACTGCTGCGTATCGATAGCCGTGAATCCAAGAACACCCCTACCGAGCATCTCAATAACTTCTACTGTAACTTCGAGGATATTGAGAACGAGAACTTCGATGGTCTGATTGTCACCGGCGCGCCGCTGGGGCTGGTCGATTTCTGCGATGTGGTTTACTGGCCGAAGATCGCAAAAGTGATCGATTGGGCAAAGGATCATGTCACGTCCACTCTGTTTGTCTGTTGGGCGGTGCAGGCCGGATTAAATCTGCTGTATGGCATCCCCAAGATGACCCGCAGCAAGAAGCTTTCTGGCATATATACGCATCACACGGTGCAGCAGCATGCGCTGCTTACCCGCGGTTTTGATGAAACCTTCCTAGCTCCCCATTCGCGCTACGCTGATTTCCCCACGGATATTATTCGTGAGTATGCCGATCTGGATATTCTGGTGGAGTCTGGTGAAGCAGGTGCCTATCTGTTTGCCAGTAAAGACAAACGCCAGGTGTTTGTTACCGGACACCCTGAATATGATGCGCATACCCTTGCCAGTGAATTCTTTCGTGACCGCGATGCGGGCTTGAATCTGATCGTGCCGTTGAACTACTTCCCTGATGACAATCCAGAGAACGCGCCAAAAGCGAGCTGGCGCAGCCACGGGCATTTGTTGTTTGCTAACTGGCTTAACTACTGTGTTTATCAGATCACGCCGTTCGATCTGCGTCGTATGCATCCAACGCTGGACTAGGCTGTGTCCCTTAATTGCATAACTTCTTGTAAAATAGGCGGATGCAGCCCAGTTTAACCATCGACAGATAATTCCTCGCCGTTTTGTCATAACGTGTGGCAATACGGCGGTATTCTTTTAATCGGTCAAAACATCTTTCCACTACATTGCGATGACGGTAAGCGTCACTGGCGAACCGTGAGCGCCCGTCCGAAGCCATTTTTTCATTCGTTTTTCGGGGGGATGACTGCCTTTATCCCCTTTAGTTTCAGCTCGTTGAGTAGTGCATGCACTGAATAAGCTTTGTCAGCCAGCACCGCATAACCACGACGCTTCATGCTGCCATTCTGGCGCTGAACACCAATACCGTCCAGAAGACGTAATGCGAACTGGCTTTCGTGAGCCTGTCCGGGGCTCAGCAGGATGTTTAACGGGAGACCACTTCCGTCTATTGCCAGATGGATTTTGGTGCCAAAACCACCGCGAGAGCGACTCAGACCGTTATCTCAGGCGATATCGGGATGTTTTTTTGAGCACCGGCAGCACATTTCAGCGCCCGGATATTACTGCCATCCAGCGCCGTGGTAGACCAGTCAACGAGACCATGCGCATCAAGAGCATAAAGTAACATGTTGAAAATAATGTTAATCACACCCGATTTTGACCACCGATTAAAGCGGTTATATACGGTTTTCCACGGACCATATCGCTCAGGTAAATCACGCCATGGAGCACCTGAGCACAGAATCCAGAACATACCATTGATGATTTTACGATGTTCTTCCCATGGACGTCCGGCACGTGGTATTGCTGGTTCAGCAGGCAGTAAAGACTGGATGATCATCCATGCTTCATCGGGAAGGTCGTAGCGAGCCATAGTTCAATATACTGTGGAAACATACGGTTACTATAACTCAGGCAATTAAGGGACACAGCCTA
>NZ_JAHWCO010000402.1:0-1006 GCF_020054415.1 Candidatus Symbiopectobacterium sp.
AGAAACTGCGAATGGAGAGGAGGTTAAAAGAGTTAAGTCCCGGAGTGATCGATACGACGCGAATCAGTGATCGACCTTTCATGCGAAATCGTGATCGATTGTCATGCGAATCACTGATCGATCACGATGCGAATATGCACCCTAACGGCACATTGAGGAAAAAAATTCAGTGCCAACTGGCATAGGAGGTGATGTACTCTCCCAATGGCGGCCCAATGATCGGTGCCACCATCGCGGGCCAAGTGAGCGTAGCTATCGCCTTAATCAACTGGTCTTTTGGCGTGGTTCTTAATACCATTAGGCGACCCACCGGCACCATCACGGCACCGCCAATGCCCTGCACTACGCGTAACAGCACAAACTGCGTTGCGGATTCCGCCAGGCCGCATAGCAACGATGAAAAGGTAAATATATCTAATGCCACGCTGAAAACGGCTCTGGCACCAAAACGCTCTGCCACCCAACCGCTGGAAGGGATCAGCGCCGCCAGCGTTAACAGATAAGCCATAATACCAATATTAAGGTCAACAGCAGAAACGCCAAACGAGCGTACCATATCGGGCAAGGCGGTGGCGATCACCGTGCCATCAAGGAACTCCATAAAGAAAGCGCTGGCAACCAACAGGGCGATACCTGAAATGGGGGCTGACGCAGGTTTACTTTGCTGCTGCGCGGAATCCGATACAGCCATAACTATTCCCCTGATGTGACAATAAAAAAATATTATTATTATTTAATGGGATAACAGCACTGATAAAGGTGTTATACCACTATTGACATCAGGGGAAAACTACAATTCCATAGCAGAGATAGGGTTTTTGGTGGCTTTGTTGAATAAATAGAACTTTTGGGTAATCATCGGAGCGGATCACCACAGTTGTTTCAAAATCAGGTCTCCATGGCAAAACAAAATTTTAAAATCACCAACTGGCCCTCTTATAACAAGGCCCTCAAGCAGCGCGGTTCTCTAACCGTATGGCTAGATGAATCAGCCATTGCTGCATGG
>NZ_JAHWCO010000340.1:0-14698 GCF_020054415.1 Candidatus Symbiopectobacterium sp.
CTGCTTGAGGGCCTTGTTATAAGAGGGCCAGTTGGTGATTTTAAAATTTTGTTTTGCCATGGAGACCTGATTTTGAAACAACTGTGGTGATCTGCTCCGATGATTACCCAAAAGTTCTATTTATTCAACAAAGCCCCTCAAACTGTAGAAAAGCCACTTCGCCGCTCGTGATCCTCGGCGAAAGCCGGGGGATCTCTGCGCAAATAAATGCGTTTCTGCCGCAGGAGATTCCCACCTTCGCGGGAATGACGTAGATGGGTGGAAATGACTGAGGATTACCTCCTGCTTTCGGGAGGTTTGTCAGCAACCTCGAACCTGTTTTCTGTGATAAGTGTTTTACTTTCCCTCTCGATCTCATTACCATTATCCGCCGTGCGTCGGGAAGTCAACCGCTTTATTGTTATTTTGCATGCATGACTTTTGGGATCTCAGGAGACACTATGTTCTATCCCGTAATCAAGAAGGCACTTTTCCAGCTCGATCCAGAACGGGCTCACGAATTTACCTTCCAGCAGTTACGTCGTCTATCTAATACACCGTTTGAATTTCTTATTCGCCAATCCGTTCCCACCAAACCTGTTACCTGCATGGGCCTTTCTTTTAAAAACCCACTCGGCTTAGCCGCCGGTCTGGATAAAGATGGCGATTGTATTGATGCGCTGGGCGCAATGGGCTTTGGTCATATTGAAGTCGGTACGGTAACACCACGCCCGCAGCCGGGTAATGATAAACCGCGTCTGTTTCGCGTCGTAGAAGCGGAAGGGCTAATTAACCGCATGGGATTTAATAACCATGGAGTGGATAAACTGATCGAGAACGTAAAAAAATCCCGTTTTGGTGGTGTGCTGGGAATTAATATAGGCAAGAATAAAGATACGCCCGTAGAACAGGGTAAAGATGACTATTTGATCTGCATGGACAAGGTCTATGCACACGCCGGATATATTGCGATCAATATCTCTTCACCGAATACGCCGGGATTACGTTCTCTGCAATACGGGGAAGCTCTGGACGATCTGTTGCAGGCGATTAAAAATAAACAAGAAGCATTGCATCAACAGCATCAAAAATATGTGCCGATCGCGGTGAAGATCGCGCCGGATCTTTCTGAGGAAGAATTGATCCAAATTGCTGATAGTTTGGTACGCCATAACATTGATGGGGTGATTGCCACCAATACCACACTGAATCGTGATTTGATTCAGGGGTTAAATCATTGCGGGCAAACCGGTGGGTTAAGCGGACGTCCGTTACAGCAGTGCAGCACCGAAGTTATTCGTCGTCTGGCACAAGAATTGAGTGGCCGTTTGCCGATTATTGGCGTTGGCGGGGTCGATTCACTGATGGCCGCACGGGAAAAAATGGCCGCGGGTGCATCCCTGGTACAGATATATTCCGGCTTTATTTTTCATGGACCGCGCCTGATTAAAGATATCATTACCCATATTTAATCTTTTCATCACATCATTTCTCGTTGGTGGTTTATTTATTCCCCCAGCTAGTCTATATTTTACTCGTTTGTGCAATTAATCTTCTTTTTACAAAAAACGCGACTGACATACCCTCACCGAGCGTATGAAGGATATTACCCGTTTTCTTGTCAAGGATGGCAATGGTATGTGGTGTGCAGACGCACTGGGTCGTGTATTCAATGAGTTGATGCTACATCAACTCATTGAATACACGGCCGTATTTTGCGCAGCAACCCCATGAACAGCAATCCCCGCAAATGGGCGATGCGGTTTGGGTCATGCTGGCTGAAAGCCAGGAAATTTCCTGCTTTATGGTGGTGGATCGCGGTGAAAAAGCCAGCTTGTGCGTGTTGGCTCAAGGGGCGCTGATGCTTAACGGCAAAACGATGCAGCTAGGCGAAGCGATTAAAATCATGCATGACCGCTTGTTGCTCCAGCAGAGCGCGCTGGCAGGGGCGATGCCATCGGCAGCCTTCCCCTATGCCAAGGTGGTGTAGAGGAAAGATTCTTATCAGGCGAGCACCATGTCTCCCTGTGGCACGCAACTGCAGGCCAGAATAGTGCCATCCTCGCGCACGGCACCCCGCTTTAAGGGCGAAACCTCACCGCTGACCAGTGTCATTTTGCAACAACCGCACACGCCCGCCCGGCAAGAATAGGGCACGTGTACACCGTGCTGCTCTAATTGCTCTAACAAAATTTGCTGATTATTTCCCGGCAGCTTTTTGCCCTGATAGTGCAGGGAAAGGCCTTGTTCCGCCTGAACCGGCGCTTCCAGCGTTGCGGCAGGGGTTCCTGCACCATAGAGACGCGGTGGCTTGGTTGCCAGCACCTCGACACTATCGCACACTCGAATGATACCGCTTTGACGTGCCACCATATTCTGACCAAAATCCACGTCGCCGTTTTCCGCAGTACGGAAGGCTTGCAACGTGGCGAGCGGCTCTCCCGAGGGATGCTTGCGCCCACGCTCGGTGCTCACGGTGGTCAATACGCAGCGGCTGCACGGTTTGACAACGTCAAAAGTCACCTCGCCAATACGCAGCGTCTGCCAGCTGTCTTCCGCGAAGGCATCAGCGCCGGTCACCACAATGTTAGGACGGAACTGAATCAGCTTGACCCCCGCGCTACAACGCTGGCGCAGTGCCTGAAAAGAGGCTTCATTGACCAACAGATAAGGGTAACCGTCGGCGAAACCTAACGGAATGTCGGGAAAACGCTTCACGCGACGAGAGGGCATGTCGCCAACCCAGCGCAACTGTACCGGACGTTTAAAATAACCGCTCAACCACTGGTTGATTTTATCGGGTGCGATGCAGGCGGAAAAATGCGTGCCCCAGACTTCTGTGGGCTGTGGCCTGTGGGCGAAATCCGCATAGCGTACTAACGCCTGAGCGCCATCATGTGAGGTGAGAAACAGGCCGTCAGGCAGCAACGCCGGTGTAAACAGCACCATTTCGGGAAACTGACGTGCAGTGATAAAGGTTCCATCGGGTTCCGTCACCATAAATGAACGGTCATACGCTAGGCCGCTGGGCGTTGCCAACGCATGGGAAAGTTGCAAGCCGCGCAAGGATTTGACCGGATGAACGTACAGTTTGGAAACACCAATCATCAAGAGTGCCTATCTGTTCAAAGGTTTTAACGCCGCAAATTTATGACAAGTCGCTGGGATTAGCTATAATTTTATGTGTTACACCCGTGATTCTTTAAATTGCACGTGCGCTGACTGTGTGTGGCCATCCGAACCACTTATCGCTTTCCTGCAACTCGAAGTCGTCAGGGTCTACCCTTTTACCTTGGTGGTCGTCGTATTATGAATTCTCTGTTTGCCAGCACGGCGCGTGGTCTGGAAGAACTGCTTAAAAGTGAACTTGAAGCGTTAGGTGCGCAGGAATGCAGCCTGGTTCAAGGCGGCGTACATTTTCAGGGTGACGACCGCTTGATGTATCACAGCTTGCTGTGGAGCCGCCTGGCATCGCGTATTTTATTGCCGCTTGGCGAATGCAAGGTCTACAGCGATCTCGATCTCTACCTCGGTGTTCAGGCCATTGACTGGACCTCTGTGTTCTCGGTTGATAGCGCTTTTGTGGTTCATTTTACCGACACTAACGACGAAATCCGTAATTCTCAGTACGGCGCGCAGAAAGTGAAAGACGCCATTGCCGATAGCTTTGTGCGTAAAACCGGTCAGCGCCCTAACGTGGTCAAGCAGCAACCGGATATTCGCATCAATGTGTTTCTGCAACGCGAGACGGCCAGCATTGCGCTGGATCTCAGCGGCGAAGGCTTGTACCAGCGCGGTTATCGTGAAGGCACTGGCGCTGCGCCGTTGAAAGAAAACCTCGCGGCGGCCATTGTGCTGCGCTCGGGTTGGCAGCCGGGTGCGCCAATGATCGATCCGCTGTGCGGTTCAGGTACGTTGTTGATTGAGGCTGCCATGATGGCCGCCGATCGCGCACCGGGCTTGCGCCGCTATCATTGGGGATTTAGCGCCTGGCTGAACCATAACGCCGATGTGTGGCGTGACGTGGTGTCTGAGGCGCAGGTGAGGGCCAAACAAGGCCTGCAAACCACCACTTCCCGTTTTTACGGTTCAGACAACGATAGCCGGGTGATTGAGCTGGCGCGCGCCAATGCGCGCCGTGCCGGTGTCAGCGAATTGATAACCCTCTCGGTACAGGATGCGGTGCAACTGCGCAATCCGCCGCCGCAAGGTTCGACAGGAACAGTACTCAGTAACCCGCCTTACGGTGAGCGTCTGGAGAGTGAGCCTGCTCTGATCGCCTTACACAATATGCTGGGCCGCAAACTGAAAAGTGAGTTTGGTGGCTGGACGCTGTCGCTGTTCAGTGCGTCACCGGAACTGTTAACCAGCCTGCCGTTACGTGCTGAACGCCAGTTTAAGGCCAAAAACGGGCCGCTGGATTGCGTACAGAAAAACTACCGTATTAGCGCTGCGCCTGAAGCCTCGGCGAGTGAAACTACCGTGCCGCGCGTGAGCGCCGACGTTGCTCCGGATTTTGCCAACCGACTGCGCAAAAACTGCCGTAAACTGGAAAAATGGGCCCGCCAGCAGGGTATAGAATGTTATTGCCTGTATGACGCCGATCTTCCGGAATACAATGTGGCGATTGATCGTTATGGCAGTTGGGTGGTAGTGCAGGAGTACGCGCCGCCGAAAACCGTCGATCCGCAAAAAGCCCGCCAGCGGGTGTTTGATATTATCAATGCTACGTTGCACGTGTTGGAACTGCTTGCCAATCGCTTGGTGTTAAAAACCCGCAAACGGCAAAAGGGCAAGAGCCAGTATGAAAAACTGGCGCAGAAGGGCGATTTCCTACTGATGCAGGAGTATAACGCCAAGCTGTGGGTGAATCTGACCGATTATCTTGATACCGGACTGTTTCTCGATCACCGTATCGCGCGCAAGATGCTGGGCGAAATGAGTAAAGGAAAAGACTTCCTGAACCTGTTTGCCTATACCGGCACAGCCAGCGTCCACGCAGGGTTGGGCGGCGCGCACACCACCACTACGGTGGATATGTCGCGTACCTACCTGGAATGGGCGGAGAAAAACCTGAGCAGCAATGGTCTGGCAGGGCGTCAGCATCGTCTTATTCAGGCTGATTGCCTGACCTGGATGCAGGAAACGCGCGAACAGTTTGACCTGATTTTTATCGATCCGCCCACGTTCTCAAATTCGAAAAGCATGGCCGATGCTTTTGACGTGCAACGGGACCATCTGGCGTTGATGAAATATTTGCAGCGTATGCTGTGTCGAGGCGGTACCATTCTGTTTTCTAACAACAAACGAGGTTTCCAGATGGATCAGCCTGGCATTGCCGCCCTTGGGCTTCGCGCCACGGAAATTAGCGAGAAAACCCTTTCATTAGATTTTGCCCGCAATCGCCAGATCCATAACCGTTGGCTGCTGCGACACGCGGGCGAGGAAAAGTAAGTCATGTCATTAATTAGCGTCTCGGATGCCTGGCTGTCGTTCAGCGATGCGCCTTTACTTGATAACACCGAACTGCACATTGAAGAAAACGAACGCGTCTGCCTAGTAGGGCGTAACGGTGCGGGGAAATCGACACTGCTGAAAATTCTGGCGCGCGAAGTGCGGCTGGACGATGGGCGTATTGTTTATGAGCAAGATCTGATCATCTCTCGTTTGCAGCAAGATCCGCCGCGTGACGTAGCGGGCAGCGTATTTGATTTTGTGGCAGAAGGGGTGGCAGAGCAGGCCGACTACCTGAAACGTTACCATGAAGCCTTGCGTCTGATCGAACAGGATCCCAGCGATAAGAACCTGAACCAGCTGGCAGTACTTCAGGAAATGTTGGAAACCCAAGGGCTGTGGCAATTGGAAAATCGCATCCACGATGTGTTGGCCCAATTGGGACTGACAGCAGATGCGCCCTTGTCCTCGCTTTCTGGCGGCTGGCTGCGCAAGGCCGCACTGGGCCGTGCGCTGGTCAGTGTGCCGAAAGTCTTGCTGCTTGATGAGCCGACCAACCACCTGGATATCGAAACCATCGACTGGCTGGAAGGTTTCCTCAAAACGTTCCAGGGCAGTATCGTTTTCATCTCCCATGACCGTTCTTTTATTCGCAACATGGCGACACGCATTGTCGATCTCGATCGTGGCAAACTGGTCTCCTGGCCCGGCAATTACGACAAGTATCTGCTGGGAAAAGAAGAAGCGCTGCGTGTGGAAGAGCTGCAAAATGCCGAATTCGATCGCAAGCTGGCGCAGGAAGAGGTGTGGATCCGTCAGGGCATCAAGGCGCGTCGCACGCGTAACGAAGGCCGGGTGCGTGCGCTGAAAGCTATGCGTCAGGAGCGTTCACAGCGTCGCGAAGTGATGGGCTCTGCCAAAATGCAGGTTGAAGAAGCGGCTCGTTCCGGCAAAATCGTGTTTGAACTGGAAAACGTCGATTATCAGATCGGTGATAAAAATCTGGTGCGGGGATTCTCTGTCCAGGTGTTGCGCGGTGACAAGATAGCGCTGGTTGGGCCAAACGGCTGCGGCAAAACCACGCTGTTGAAACTGCTGTTGGGCGATCTGCAAGCGACGCACGGTCGCGTTCACTGCGGCACCAAGCTGGAAGTTGCCTATTTTGATCAGCACCGCGCGGAGCTCGAGCCTGAGCGCACCGTGATGGATAACCTGGCCGAAGGCAAACAGGAAGTGATGGTTAATGGCAGTTCTCGCCATGTGCTGGGCTACCTGCAAGATTTCCTGTTCCATCCCAAACGGGCAATGACGCCGGTAAAAGCCCTGTCAGGCGGTGAACGTAACCGACTGCTGCTGGCGCGTTTGTTCCTCAAGCCCAGTAACCTGTTGATTCTTGACGAACCGACTAACGATCTTGATGTGGAAACGCTGGAACTGTTGGAAGAGTTGATCGACAGCTATCAAGGCACTGTGCTGCTGGTGAGCCACGATCGTCAATTTGTGGATAACTCGGTCACCGAGTGCTGGATTTTCGAAAGGGATGGGCGTATTAACCGCTATGTTGGCGGTTATTATGATGCACAGCAGCAGCGCGCTGAAACGGTGCCCTTGCGTAAATCCGTGCCTGCGGCGGCGGAAAAATCAGCAGAGAGTAAAGAGACCGTTCAGAACGCACCCAGCGCTAAACGTCAAACCGGTAAACTCAGTTATAACCAGCAGAGCGAGCTGGGGCAGTTACCCCAGAAACTCGAACAACTGGAACAGTCCATTGCGGCGTTACAAGCGCAAATGAACGATCCTGATTTCTTTACCCGTCCGCGTGATGAAACGCAAAAGATATTGAATGCATTGGCAGAAGCGGAGCAGGAGCTGGAAGTGTGTTTTGAGCGCTGGGAAGCGTTGGAAACGCAGAAAAACGGCTAACGTTGCGTATACTACTAACAGGTAGATGCCTTCTGACGGTAACCACGCGTACGATATACCGTGCCGTGGGAACACGAACCTTCTACAGGTAACAGCGGCGGCGCGCCTGACCGGGGTGCCGCGCGGCGAAAGATAAAGGAGGCGGAGCGTGTGCAATCATAATGCAAGGCATGACGACTACATGTTGTGCCCCCAGTGCGACATGCTGGTGGAATTACCCTCCCTGATGCATGGGCAAAAGGCTGTGTGTCCGCGCTGTAAATCAACCTTGGCCAACCGCCAGAATCAGGCGCGCCAGCGCTCCATTGGTTTTGCCTTTAGCACCTTGCTGATGCTGTCATTGGCGAACGCTTTTCCTTTTGTTTATATGCGCGTGGCGGGCATTACCAGTGAGATCTCACTGTTTGAGATCCCGCAGGTGATGGTGTCCGATAATTACGCCAGCGTCGCCTTTCTGTTTATGCTGTTTGTTCAAGTGATCCCGGCGATTTCCATGGTGATGGTTATCCTGTTGTCGCTGCACTCTTCCCTGTCAGCATGGATAAAACGTCTGATGGCAACCTGGCTCTTCTGGCTAAAAAGCTGGGGAATGGCCGAAATTTTTCTCTCTGGTGTGCTGGTGAGCTTTGTGAAGCTGATGTCTTATGGTGAAATTGGCGTCGGCACTGGTTTTGTGCCCTATGTACTGTTTTGTTTGCTGCAGCTACTGGCCTATCAAAGTCTGGATCGGCGCAGCGTGTGGAATGACCTAGCGCCTGCGCCACCGTTACCCTTTGCACCGCAGACCGGACGATCGGGTTTGGCACAAGGGCTGCGCTCCTGCACCTGCTGTACGGCGATATTGCCTGCCGATCGGTGGGAATGTCCGCGTTGTCATAGCCACGGCCATGCGCGACGTAAAAATAGCCTGCAATGGACGCTGGCGCTGCTGTTAACCTCCGTGCTGCTTTATGTTCCCTCGAACCTGCTGCCGATTATGATCACCGAAGCGTTGGGGAGTAGTGAAACCTCCACCATTATGTCGGGGGTTATTCTGCTGTGGGGGATAGGGTCTTATCCGGTGGCGCTGGTGATCTTCATTGCCAGTATTATGGTGCCATCGCTTAAAATGCTGGCGCTGGCGTGGTTGTGTTGGAGTGCGGCGGGTGATGGACGTCAGGACAATGAACGTCTGCACGTGGTATATGAAATGGTGGAATTTGTCGGTCGCTGGTCGATGATCGATGTATTTGTCATTGCTGTACTGTCTGCCATGGTGCGCATCGGCCAGTTAATGAGTGTATACCCGGCAATCGGCGCGGTGTTGTTCGCGCTGGTGGTCATTTTGACCATGTTTGCCGCCATGATGTTTGATCCCCGTTTGTTGTGGGATCGCCAGCGTGATAATGATCAAGAGGGATCAGCCATTGGCGAAAAATAATTATTCTGTCGCAAACGTAGAAGCGATTAAACGCTGGTCGCCCGTATGGATTGTGCCCATTGTGACGGTGCTGATTGGAGCCTGGGTTTTATTTTACCATTTCAGTCACCTGGGGCCCCAGATCACGCTAACGACACAGAGTGCCGAAGGGATTGTGGCCGGTAAGACCACCATCAAAAGCCGCAGTGTGGACGTCGGCGTGGTGGAAAGCGTGGTGTTGAGTGACGACCTGCGCCAAGTGGAGATTGTGGCTCGTTTGCATTCCGGTATGGGCAAGTTGTTGCGCCATGATTCTGTGTTCTGGGTGGTGAAGCCGCAAATTGGACGAGAAGGGGTTTCCGGGCTAGGTACCCTGCTGTCCGGCGCATTTATTGAACTTCAGCCGGGGATGAGCGGTGAAGCACGCAGTGAATTTGCGTTGCTGGATTCGCCGCCGCTGGCACCACCGCATGCCAAAGGGATTCGCATTTTGCTCGACAGAGAACGTTCTGGCCAACTGAACGCTGGCGATCCAGTGCTGTTTCGCGGCTACCGCGTCGGTTCGGTTGAAACCAGCGAGTTCGATACAAAGGCGCGCCAAATGCGCTATCAGCTGTTTATTACCGCACCATACGACAGTCTGGTGACTAGCAATGTCCGTTTCTGGAAAGACAGCGGCGTGACGCTGGATATGTCAGCGCAGGGGATGCGGGTGGAAATGGGATCGTTGACCACCTTGTTCAGCGGTGGTGTTAGCTTTGACGTGCCGACCGGTTGGGATCTGGGTGAACGCGTGAAAGATCGTGCGCAATATCAGCTGTTTGATAACGAACGCAGTATTCAGGATTCGCTCTACACGGAGTACAAAGAATATGTGATGTTCTTTGATGAATCCATCCGTGGATTGCAGGTAGGGGCACCGGTAGAATTCCGTGGCATCCGTCTGGGAACCGTCGCCAAAGCGCCGTTGGTGACGACTAACTTCAAGCAGGATATAAACATGGAGTATCGCATTCCGGTGCTGATCCGCGTTGAACCTGCACGTTTTGAAAAGATCATCGGTAAGCAATTTGATTACCAGAAACAACTCGCCGACGCACAGACTATGGGGCTGCGTGCCTCGTTGAAAACAGCCAACCTGCTGACTGGCGCCTTGTTTATCGATCTCGATTTTTACCCGAAAGCACGTGGTAACAGTACAGGACCGCTGCGTGTGGTTGATGGGTATCCGGTGTTGCCAACCATGGGCGGCGGTTTGTCGCAAATCCAGCAAAAACTGATGGCGGTGTTGGATAAGGTTAACGAACTGCCGTTAACGCCAATGGTGAGCGAAGCGACCAAAACGCTGGCAGAGAGCCAGTCAACGCTACGTGAGTTGAAAAAGATGCTCGCTTCGTTAAACCAGATAACCTCCAGCAAGGCGATGCAATCGCTGCCGCAGGACATGCAGCAAACGCTACAGGAGCTAAACCTCAGTATGCAAGGGTTACAGCCTGGCTCGCCGGCCTATAACCGATTGGTGGCAAACATGCAGCGTCTGGATCAGGTGTTAAGGGAGTTGCAGCCGGTATTGCGCACACTTAATGATAAAAGCAATGCACTGATCTTCCAGGCGCCTGAGAGCGAAGATCCCCAGCCGAAGAGGGCGAAACCATGAGTAAAGGATGGCTGGTGGCAATGGCGTTGTTGTTGAGTGCATGCAGCAGTACAACGCCAAAAACCTATTACCAACTGCCGCAACCGTCTGTGGCGACTGCGGGTAAAACGGATCTCACCGCGGCCCGCACGCTGTGGCTTTCCCACGTTGCGTTGGCGGATTATCTCAGTACGTCGGGCTTGGTTTACCAGACCAATGATGTGCGTTATGTCATTGCCAGCAATAACCTATGGGCCAGCCCGTTGGAGCAGCAGTTGCAACAGACGCTGCAAAGTAGCCTGAATGCCGGACTGCCGGGCTGGACGGTAAGTTCGCAACCCTTAGGGGCTGCACCCTCGGAGCTGGCTGTTACCGTGAAAGCCTTCCACGGCCGCTACGACGGAAAAGCGGTGGTGCAAGGGGAGTGGACCTTGCAGCGCGGCGATCGGCTGCTTCGTCAGCCGTTTAATCTGGTATTGCCACTCAAAGAGGATGGCTATGACGCGTTAGTGACAACGCTGGCACAAGGTTGGCAGCAGGTTGCGCAATCTATTGCCGCGCAGATTCAGCGCAGCGAGTAGTGGCCATCGATAGGAAACGCTTATCTAACGTTATGTAATTTAACGATTTATCTCTTGTTACTTGGCACTGTTTTTATACATTTGCTTGCACGCAGTGCGCCATGATGGCGCACTGCACCGTTCTCAAAAACCCCTCATCATCTTCTTTATAAATATCAATAAGTTATTTTTTGGCACAGATACTGCGATGTTAATCTCATAACATTATGACTGCGAATGACAGGGCACTAACATGCAGCAAGATGACGCCTATTGCCCTAACCCTGACACCAATGTGCGCATTGATCTTATCGCACGTATCGAAGCGTCGTTCAGTCAGCAGACCCCTAGCAGTAAGCGTATTGCCGGCTGGTTGCTGAATAATCTGGCACAGATACCGTTTGAATCGGCGGATAGCATCGCCGGTTATACCGGCACGACGGGGATTACCGTGAGGCGCTATCTGCGCAAACTGGGCTACCGCAATCTGGAAGCTGTCAAAGCGCGCCTGCGCGCCGATGCGCTGGCTCCTTACCGCCCCTAGGGCGTTACCGATCGGTTGGATGCCTAGCAGCAGCGCACCCTCTCGAATCGTCTCAGCCCCTCTCTGCGTCTGGAGGTGGATGCCATTCAGGACGTCTATCGTCTGGCGCAAACGGAGACTTTCGCGCGCATCAGTCAGCAACTTGCTGAAGCAGAAGCGGTGTTTATTCTCGGCATCCAATCTACGCGCGGCATCGCCAACGCGTTTTTTAGCCATCTGAAGTATTTGCGTCCCCGAGTGAGCTATGTAGATGGCCTGTCTGGCACCTGGGTGGAGTCGCTCAATTTAGAATACCAACGCCCTTATGTGGTAGTGACCGACACGCGCGCCTATTCCACCGTGGCGCGACAGTATTGCCGCGCCGCCAGCGATCGGCAGATCCCGTTGGCGCTGATTACCGATCTCTGGTGCCCTTGGGCGCGTGATTACCCGATGGATTTGCTGCAAGTCAAAACCGATACCGGGCATTTCTGGGATTCGCTGGCACCGATCACCTGCTTGTTCAACCTGCTGCTCTCCGCAGTGGTGGAGCAGTTGGGTGACAAACTGTCGGCGATGCTGGTGCTTAACCGCGCCTTGCAAACGGAATTTGGCCAATTTGAACAGTAAACAGGACAACACATGACGGATGTTATCGACCTAGTGGATCTGGCGCAAACGCTCCCCCCAGCTGATTATCGATATGAAATATGCCACGGCGGATAACCTGACCAGTCATCCCATTTATGCCCAAGCGCTTTGCCTGTTGCATCCCGACGCGGCGCAGGGACTGGCGCGCAGTGTCGCCGTTGCCGAACAGAGTGGCTATCGGCTGCAACTTTATGACGCCTATCGTCCCCACGCTGCGCAAATACGCCTGTGGGATGCTTGTCCCGATCCGCGTTTTGTCGCCTCATTGGCGGTTGGCCCGCACCACAGTCGCGGAGTGGCAGTGGATGTCACGCTGTTGTATGAACAGGGCGAGGCGCTGGATATGGGCACTGGTTTCGATGAAATGAATGAAAAATCATATGAGTGGTGTTCTGCGTTGCCCGTCGCCGTGCAACGTAACCGACTGCAACTCTATACTGTGATGGCGGCGGGTGGCTTCGTCGGGATTGAAACGGAACGGTGGCATTTTGAATTGCCGAATGCTGATCGTTACCCGCCGTTGCCCGATCGGTTTGGTTGTACCTTGCCTAACCGCAGGACGGCTGTTTGATTGATGCGCGCTGCGCGAACCGTTTGACTATCACCAGGAGCTGAATCATGAAGACCACACTGCATTGTTACGACCTCTGCTGTTAGCTACCGCAATGGCTGCCGTATTGCCTGCCTGGGCTGCGGTGCAGAAATATATGCTTGTGATCGGCAAAGCCGCCGATCCACAAACGTTAGATCCTGCGGTCACTATCGATAATAACGACTGGACCATCACCTATCCCTGTTATCAACGGCTGGTACAGTACAAAACGGAAAACGGCAGAGGCGCTACCGATGTGACCGGGGATTTGGCCCTGAGTTGGGAGGCGTCTCCAGACCAAAAAACATGGGCCTTCAAGCTCGATCCCAAGGCAAAATTTGCCGATGGCAGCGCTGTCAGCGCCGAGGCAGTCAAATTATCGTTTGAACGTCTGCTCAAGATCGGTCAGGTGCCCGCCGAAGCCTATCCCGGCGATTTGAAGGTTGAAGCGGTCGATGCGCATACTGTGCGCTTTACCCTGAGCGCACCCTTTGCGCCGTTCCTGTATACGTTGGCCAATGACGGAGCCTCTATGATTAACCCTGCGGTATTGAGCAAACACAGCGCCAATGAAGGTAAGGGCTGGTTAGCGGAAAATACTGCCGGTTCTGGGCCCTATCAAGTGCAGCGTTGGCAGAAAGGCCAGCAGGTGGTGCTGGTGCCAAATTCCCACTACAGCGGCAGCGCGCCCGCGTTTAAACGCGTTTCGGTCAAAATCATTGGTGAGAGTGCCACGCGCCGCCTGCAACTGGAGCGTGGGGATATTGATATTGCCGAGTCGCTACCTGTCGATAAGCTTGCCAGGTTGAAGGAAAAAAACAGCGTGTCAGTACAGGAATATCCGTCGCTGCGCGTGACCTATCTCTATCTAAACAATGGCAAAGGGCCATTGAGCCAGGTTGATCTGCGTCTTGCGGTCTCTTGGGCCACGGACTATCAGGGCATGGTAAAGGGGATACTGGGTGGAAACGGCAAGCAGATGCGTGGCCCGATCCCGGAAGGCATGTGGGGATATGACAAAGATGCCATGCAGTACAGCCTGGACAATGAAAAAGCACAGGCAGCAATGAGCAAGGTAGCGCAAAAACCACAGCAATTAACCTTCCTCTATTCAGATAACGATCCCTACTGGGAACCCATCGCCATCTCAACGCAGGCAACGCTGAAATCGCTGGGGGTTAATGTCAGTCTGGAAAAACTGGCAAACGCCACTCTGCGCGAACGGGTTGGCAAGGGTGACTTTGATATTGCCATCGGTAACTGGAGCCCTGATTTCGCTGACCCATACATGTTCATGAATTACTGTTTTGAATCCAACAAGAAAGGGTTGCCGGGCAATCGTTCCTACTATGAAAACCCGGCGATTGATGCGTTGCTGAAAAAGGCGATGGCCACCACCGACCAGACTGAGCGCACAGCGGACTACCAGCAGGCGCAACGCATTGTGATTGATGAAGCCGCCTACGTTTATCTGTTCCAGAAAAACTATCAGGTGGCGATGAACGATGCGGTAAAAGGCTTTGTGTTTAACCCGATGCTGGAACAGGTATTCAACATAGGCACGATGTCGAAATAAGTTCATTAGTGCACCAGGCGGAGAGACTCAGAGGATCGCCGCACGAAAATCAGCCTGCATATTCGCATCGTGATCGATCAGTGATTCGCATGACAATCGATCACGATTTCGCATGAAAGGTCGATCACTGATTCGCGTCGTATCGATCACTCCGGGACTTAACCCTTTTAACCTCCTCTCCATTCGCAGTTTCTACTGAAATGGAGATAACTATGGTCAGAAAGAGAAAAAGCAGGAATCCCATGGAGACTTGTCTTCAGATCTTCAAAGGCTTTGTTGAATAAATCAGAACTTGTAACGACTGCGCCCCATACGGGTCGATTGTTACGTGATGCGAATACTGTTCGGCATTCCTAATAGCGTGATCCGGTTAAGCGCTTTGACCATGGCCATGGCTTCACCCAC
>NZ_JAHWCO010000630.1:0-2486 GCF_020054415.1 Candidatus Symbiopectobacterium sp.
CTTGCTAACAATGTGTTTTACTTTTGGAAGTTCGTCGTTGTAAGCCCTGTAGCCATCCGTGTTTGCATGACTGACGACGGTAACGCTGATGGCCACTTTTGCCATAACCGTGTTTTTTCACAGGAGATGTCTGTTCACAAAGCGGGCATCTTACATCAACTTTAGCCACTGTATTCCACATCCAAAACCGGACATTTCACACTGCAATCAACATATTGAATACACGACCAAAAAATTCTAACATGCACACTCACTTGCTGCCCTGATGATAAGAACAATGGCGTATAATCTGGCTAACCTTCCTGCGCAAGAGATGGACAAAGTGAATGTTGATCTCGCAGCCTCTGGAGTGGCGTTCAAGGAACGGTACAACATGCCAGTCATTCCAGAAGTGGTTGAAAGAGAGCAACCGGAGCATCTGCGTGACTATTTTCGTGAACGCATCGCGTTCTACCGCCAACGTTCGTTGCAGTTCTCCCGCCTCCCCTACGAACCCAAGGCAAAATAGCCTGGAATCTGCTGTCCAAAACACTTTTTTCGCTTGCATGTTATGCTCAACAGGCGGTTAATGGTAGGGCAAACCACCTTTTACCGAGAGAGGCAAATCAAATGAGTAAAGGCATGGACAGCAAAAAAAACAGCAAGAAAAAACCGTTGAAAAACACAGCAGAAACGGTCCAAACGCGCTCAGCAAATTTAGTGCGCTGAACGGGTAATCCCGCACTCAGCGGGATTACTACAGTCGCTACCTTGTATCTTATTTCTCTTCGACCATCAGCAAAAATGCGTATTCCAGCGCAATGTCTTCGTATTGTTTGAATCGCCCCGATTTTCCCCCGTGCCCGGCGTCCATATCGGTTAACAACAGCAACAGGTTGTCGTCAGTTTTCAGCTCACACAATTTGGCCACCCATTTGGCGGGTTCCCAATATTGAACTTGCGAGTCATGCAGCCCTGTAGTAATCAACAGATGCGGGTAGGCTTGAGCGCTGACATTGTCGTAAGGGCTGTAGTTTTTGATGTAGTCATAATAACGTTCCTCACTAGGATTTCCCCAGTCGTCAAAGGAATTGACTCATCAAGCATGGTGGTCAGCACATCGACAAACGGCACCTGCGCCACCACACCTTTAAACAGTTCAGGGGCCAGGTTAACCACCGCGCCCATCAACAAGCCTCCAGCGCTGCCGCCCATGGCATAAAGCTGCTTTTCATTACCATATCCCTGCGCCACCAATGCGCGGGAGATATCAATAAAATCAGTAAAGGAGTGCATCTTATTGAGCAAGCGTCCGTCGTCATACCACTGCTGCCCTAACCCCCCGCCGCCGCGAATGTGGGTCAACGCAAAGACAAACCCTCGGTCGAGCAGAGTAAGGCGACTCATGCTAAAATCCGGCTCCATACTGCTACCGTAGGCACCGTAGCCATACACCAGTAACGGATTATTACCGGGCTGGTAGCAGTCACGGCGATACACCAGCGACACCGGTACTTCAACGCCATCGCGCACGGTGATCCACAGGCGTTCGCTGCAATAATCCGAGGCGGAGAAGTGTTTGACCTCCGCCTGCTTGAGCAGGCTCTGTTCACAGCTATCCAGATTAATCTCGTACAGCGAGGTTGGCGTGGTCATGGACGAATAACCAAAACGCAGCAACGACGTTTCAGGCGTAGGATCGTAAGCGAGCCAGGTAACGTAGCTGGGATCGTTAAATGTATTAGTCGCGACTAATACACATAAGGCACCGACGCATCCTGCGCGGGGATCCTCGCGACCATCTCCTGATACAGCGTTTCTTTCACCGCATCGCAGGGTTGCATATGCGAAGCGCAATATGCGTTTTCTGCTTGCAGATACGACAATACGGCCGGATCTTCCCGCGCGTCATCACGTAGCCAGTAGTAATTATCAATACGTGTATCACCGTGGTTCGTGAGGGGGTACGGACGTTTTTCTGCCTGAGGTGCTTTCATTGCGTGCCATCCTGTTTTCTGGAAAGAAAATCGTGGCACGATTCTCTGAGAAAGCCAAGCGGTGCTGTTTGTGTGCATGGTTTGCTGCCTCTGATATCCTCGTCGCTGATGCGTACGCAAACGTTTTCCTTTATACTGCGCGCCATGTCAATACAGAGCGGGAAAGCATAATGTGTATTAGTCGCGACTAGATCTGACACTTGACCTTGAAAGGTTGATACCGGTTTTGATATGGGTGTCTAATCCTTAAACAAAACGCGAGGTAACTCTCATGCTTCATACTAACAATCCCATTATCAAATACAAAGCCGGCCTGCTCAATCTCGCCGAAGAACTCGGTAACGTATCAAAAGCCTGCAAGATAATGGACGTGTCACGCGATACATTTTACCGTTATCAGGAACTGGCTGCTGAAGGCGGCATTGATGCGCTGGTTAACCAGAACCGCCGGGTTCCGAACCTGAAGAACCGCGCCGACGAAGCCACTGAACGCGCGGTTGTTGATTATGC
>NZ_JAHWCO010000327.1:0-3834 GCF_020054415.1 Candidatus Symbiopectobacterium sp.
ACAACGACGAACTTCCAAAAGTAAAACACATTGTTAGCAAGCTGTATACACAGCGTATTGAGCGTGCACATCTGACACTGCGTAACCGATTGCAACGGCTCAATCGCAAGACGCTCGGATATTCAAAATCATCCGAAATGCACTATAGGATCATCGGTACTTACATCGAACGCGAGTACTACGTTTGATGCTACATCAACTCATTGAATATACCACCGAAAATCCTCTATCACCACACGCTTGCCGTTATCCGTTACTTCATCTTCGTGCGCAGGTTCGCGCCATGTTTCAGCTAACGCGCTGGTGTACCAACATTGCATAGCGGGTTGCCCTAGCAGGTGTTGGCAGTAGCCATTCACGGCGGATGAAACCTGTAAATTATACGTTTGAAGGCGAAATACCACCGGCGCGAAAAAGGCATCCACGGCGCTGAAGGTATTTCCTGCTAAAAACGGCCCGCCAAAACGCGTAAGGCCTTCTGTCCAGAGTACATCAAGGCGGGCTAACTCATCGTGCAATGCCGCTGACAGTTCCGGTATCGCTACGCGTACACCACAGCTCATTGCACACTGGTTGCGCAACGCGGTAAACACCGAGTGCATTTTCGCTGACGCACAACGGGCCCAGATACGAGCCGCATTCTCTTCGGGCCACACGCCGCGATGGCGTTCAGCCAGATATTCAATGATCGCCAGCGAATCCCACACCACCTGATTATCATCAACCAGACATGGCACTTTTGCCGTCGGAGAAAAGGCTTTGAAGGCGGTTTGTACTGCACCTGCGCTAAACTGCGTCAGCTGTTCGGTAAAAGGAATATCGAGTGCGGTCATCAATACCCAGGGGCGCAGCGACCAAGAGGAATAGTTTCTATTGGCGATATGCAGTTGATACATAGTTAGTGAGGCTCCAGGTAGTTTGGCGGTGCGAGATATCAGTAGGAGTATCATGAAATGTGCCTAATGACACGCGGCATATGAGAGATGGCGCAGGATTGCGTAATTTTTTCAGTTTTTACTAAAGACAATCAGAACAAATACATTATGATTACGCGCTGGATATTTTGACGACGTTACTGACGTCATTTTCAAACCTCACAGGCGCTCCCCTATGACGTTGAGTGCGGCATGCTTGGGCTAGAATAACGAATGAAATTGCTTACCTATTTGACGATTGCGATTGGCATGGCCTGCTCTTCGGCGGGGGCGCAACTGACCAACACTGTACCTGTTTCGGCACAAAGCAATGCAGCACAAAGTAATGCAGCACAAAGTAATGCAGCACATCAGGCGCAGCGTGATGCCTTTGTCTCCGATCTGCTGCGTAAAATGACCACCGACGAAAAAATTGGGCAGTTACGCCTGATCAGTGTGGGAACTGATAACCCTAAACACGTGATCCGCGAGATGATCAGAGACGGGCAGGTGGGCGCGATTTTCAATACGGTAACTCGACAGGACATTCGAGCGATGCAGGATCAGGTGATGCTGAGTCGCCTGAAAATTCCGCTGTTTTTTGCCTACGATGTGGTGCACGGTCATCGAACCATTTTCCCGATTGCGCTGGGGTTAGCCTCTTCCTGTGACATGAACAACATTGCAAAAAGCGCACGCGTCTCCGCTTATGAAGCCACCGAAGATGGGCTAAACATGACCTGGGCGCCAATGGTCGATATCACCCGCGATCCGCGCTGGGGACGGGTATCGGAAGGCTTTGGGGAAGACACCTGGCTGACCAGCCAAATTGCGCGTGTGGTGGTGAAAGCGTTTCAAGGCGAAGCACCGACCGACAGACATTCACTGATGACCAGCGTCAAACATTTTGCCCTCTATGGTGCGGTGGAAGGCGGACGCGATTACAACACCGTGGGCATGAGTCCCCAGCGTATGTTTCAGGATTATTTGCCCCCCTATAAAGCGGCAATTGATGCCGGCAGTGGCGGTGTGATGGTCGCTCTGAACTCCATAAATGGTGTGCCTGCAACGGCAAATCGCTGGTTGTTGAAAGAGTTACTGCGCGATCAGTGGAAATTCCAAGGGATTACCATCACCGATCACGGTGCGATTAAAGAACTGATGAAACACGGTGTAGCGAGCGATCCACGTGACGCGTCGCGCATTGCTCTGAAATCTGGCATCGCGATGAGCATGAGCGATGAGTACTTTGTGAAGTACCTGCCTGAGTTGGTGAAAAGCGGTGCTATCACCATGCAAGAACTGGATGAGGCTTGCCGCCAGGTGCTGAACGTGAAGTATGACATGGGACTGTTTGCCGATCCTTACCGCATGCTAGGCGCTGCTAGCAGCGATCCGGTGGATACCAATGCGGAAAGCCGCTTACACCGTGCCGAGGCGCGTGATGTTGCCAAACGCAGCCTGGTGTTGCTGAAAAACCGCCTCAACATTCTGCCGTTAAAAAAATCGGGTGTGATTGCGGTGGTGGGGCCGTTGGCGGACAGCAAGCGAGATACCATGGGCAGTTGGTCTGCGGCCGGATTAGTGTACCAAACGGTGACCGTGTATAGCGGTATTCGCACTGCAGTGGGTAATGACGCGACGGTATTTTATGCCAAAGGCGCTAATGTCAGTAATCACAAAGGCATTATCGATTTCCTGAATCAATACGAAGATGCGGTACAGGTTGACCCGCGTTCGCCGCAAGAGATGATTGATGAAGCGGTAACGGTGGCGAAGAAATCTGATGTGGTAGTTGCGGTCGTCGGTGAAGCAGCCGGTATGGCCCATGAGGCTTCCAGCCGTTCTAACATTGATTTACCGCAGAGCCAGCGCGATCTTATCGCCGCGCTCAAAGCCACCGGCAAGCCGTTGGTGCTGGTGTTGATGAACGGTCGCCCACTGGCGCTGGTGCGCGAAGATCAGCAAGCGGATGCGCTGCTGGAAACCTGGTTTAGCGGTACGGAAGGGGGCAATGCGATCGCAGATGTGCTGTTTGGTGATTATAACCCGTCAGGCAAGTTGACGATGTCCTTCCCGCGTTCCGTTGGGCAAATCCCAATTTATTATAACCAGTTGCCAACCGGCCGTCCATATACGCCGGAAAATCCCGGCAAGTACACCTCGCATTACTATGACGAGGCCAATGGCCCACTGTATCCGTTTGGCTACGGCTTGAGTTACACCACCTTCAGCGTGTCGGATGTGAGCATATCCAGTCCGCTGATGAAACGTAACGGCAGCGTGAAAGCGAGCGTAACGGTCACCAACACCGGCAAACGGGCAGGCGAAACCGTGGTGCAGCTGTACCTGCACGATGTCGTCGCGTCTATCAGTCGTCCGGTCAAGGAACTTCGTGGCTATGAGAAAGTGATGCTGCAACCGGGTGAAAGCCGCGTTATCAGCTTCACTATCTCTGAAGATGACCTGAAGTTCTACAATACGCAAATGCAGCAGGTTGTCGAACCGGGCAAGTTTGAGGTATTTATTGGTCTGGATTCACAACGCGTGAAACAACAGAGTTTTACGTTGCTCTGACATCCGTCGCGTACTAACGATCCTCGGCCTATACCGGGGATCGCCTTCACTAACGGCATCGCTGGCGCGGTGGTATCAACCGACGTGAACCAGAATGATATAGCCGACCAGCATCAGACCGCTAATCCCGCCTAACGTCATCAATGAGAACACGCCGATCATGGCGATTTTGCCGAGGTTCATAAAGTTATCCTTTTATTAATTGTATTAGTCGCGACTAGATCTGACACTGGACCTTGAAAGGTTGAGAGTTACCGGTTTTGATATGGGTGTCTGATCCTTAAACAAAACGCGAGGTAACTCTCATGCTTCATACTAACAATCCCATTATCAAACACAAAGC
>NZ_JAHWCO010000599.1:0-1879 GCF_020054415.1 Candidatus Symbiopectobacterium sp.
GTTATGGCAAAAGTGGCCATCAGCGTTACCGTCGTCAGTCATGCAAACACGGATGGCTACAGGGCTTACAACGACGAACTTCCAAAAGTAAAACATATTGTTAGCAAGCTGTATACACAGCGTATTGAGCGTGCACATCTGACACTGCGTAACCGATTGCAACGGCTCAATCGCAAGACGCTGGGATATTCAAAATCATCCGAAATGTACGATAGGATCATCGGTACTTACATCGAACGCGAGTACTACGTTTGATGCTACATCAACTCATTGAATACACGACCCGAACCGTATTCTCGAAACTAGCCGATTGGATTATGTATGAGCCGTTATATTGACGAACAAGCCATTGATGATATCGCGTTAGGCGCATCGGTATTAGGATCGGGTGGAGGTGGGGATCCTTATCTTGGCGCTTTGATTGCAAAGCAGGCGATGAACTACTGGGGGCCAGTTCATCTGTGGAATATTAACGATATTGATGATGACGCACTTTTTATCCCCTGTAGTTCAATGGGGGCGCCGACGGTGGCGATTGAGAAAATTATTTCTCCATCGCAAGTGATACGTGCCTTTGAGATGATGGAGACAATGCTTGCGCGATGTGCTACAGGAACTTTCCCTATTGAAGTCGGCGGTATTAACTCGTTGATACCAATGATTCTGGCCGCGCAAAAGCAGATCCCAGTGGTGGATTGTGATGGTGTAGGCCGCGCATTCCCTGAAGTACAAATGGTTAGCTTCTATCTTGACGATCTTCCTTCAGGGTCAAATACTGATGCGCCGCGCGATATTTGAAACCAAAACGTGCGATAAATGGCGGGTTACTTTTGTTTCCATCAGTGCAACGAAATTACACTTTTATTTTTCGGCAGGGCCGCTTTGACCTGTTCGGGCATTTAGATTAACTGGACAATGTTTGTATATGCTAGCCAATGAAACCCCATACAGTAATGCCAACTGTTTTCTGCTATGACCATTCGCCAATAATTTTTGAGCTTCCTGCTGCTGTGCAAAAGATAGCGACTGTGGTCTGCCTCCAATATGTCCTTTGCTTCTTGCTGCGGCTAAACCAGCCTGGGTACGCTCAACAATCAGTTCCCGCTCCATCTGTGCCAACGCGCTCATCACATGAAAGAAAAAACGGCCTGCGGACGTAGAAGTATCAATGGCATCCGTCAAACTATGAAAATGAGGTACCACGTCGCCCTACCCCTACAGCACCCAATGGCTCGATTGCTTTGCTGACCCTGAACTGGCAGAATCAGTCTATACACAGGCATTCCCGTTGGTTGATATCACCGCTATGCCGGATGATGAAATACTCTCTCATCGGCGGGTAGCACTGCTGGAATTGGTGCAAAAACACATCCGTACACGGGACATGCTGGAACTGGCAGGAGATATCGCCCGCCTGCTCTATCTGTGGTCTATACCGAAAGAGCAGTTCCGTAGCCTGATGTACTATATTGTAGGTCGAGGCGAAAGCTCAGACACCAGACAGTTTTTGCACACCATCGCGGCACAGACACAAGATTATCAGGAGGATGTCATGACGATTGCAGAACAGCTACGGCAGGAAGGCGAGCAACGTGGCATCCTGAAAGGACGCCAAGAAGGCGAGCATAGCGCCTCGCTCAAAATTGCAAGGCAACTTCTCGCCAATGGCGTTGAACGTACCCGAGCCTGTACACGAGATTGTGTAATTTCCTTATTTTGATATGTTCAATCCAACATCAAAAGCAGGTTACTTTATGGAAGAAAAATAGTTACAGGCTCTGGCTAACGAGCTGGCCAAAAATCTCAAAACCCCTGACGATCTCAACCAGTTTGATCGCCTTCTGAAAAAGATCAGCGTTGAAGCTGCCCTTAATGCTGA
>NZ_JAHWCO010000683.1:0-1065 GCF_020054415.1 Candidatus Symbiopectobacterium sp.
TGACACGCCTGATTTGGATTAAAATGCTGATCGCTCCGGGATGCATCACCACGCTCTGGATTTAACATACTGATTTTACGTCAAGGGAATCCGCAGCCTTTATGGCTACGCAGCATAATATCTATTTATTCAACAAAGCCTCGCTGGAGTGAAGAAAACGCCACGTTGCAAAAAAAAAGCCACACTGATTCTTGAACAATACCGCAGTAGCGATCCCCTGATGAAAAAGATCGCCAGCGTATTTCTCGAATCTGTTCTATTCCGGCTTTTATCTGCCGATGTACTGGTCCAGCCGTGCCAAGCTGACCAACACCGCCGATCTGATTCGCCTGATTATCCATGATGAAGCAGTGCACGGGTATTATATTGGCTATAAATTCCAGCAGGGTCTCGCCAACGTTGACGCTGTGCGGCAACAGCAGATAAAGGACTACGCCTTCGATTTAATGCAGGATCTCTATGACAATGAAATTCTCTACACCGAAGCGCTGTACGACGGTGTGGGCTGGACGGAGGATGTGAAAAAGTTTCTGCATTACAACACCAATAACGCATTGATGAACCTTGGTTATGAAGCGTTGTTCCCTGCCAACATGACCGATGTCAATCAGGCAATCCTTTTCGCATTGTCACCCAACGCGGTGCTTTGTTGAATAAATAGATTTTATGCTGGAAGCCCAGTGAAACGACGGATCCTCGCAACGTAAAATCATGCAGTTAGGCATCATAAGAAAAGTGTACACCTGAGATGACAAGCATTTTCAACCAAAACTGGCATGTAAAAACAGCATGATTACCTATTATTCACAAATCCCCAACGCGGAAGAAAATCACGATTTCTTCTCCGGTTCAGGCTCTTCATACGTCATCGGGCTTTTTTGAATAAATAGAACTTTTGGGTAATCATCGGAGCAGATCACCACATTTGTTTCAAAATCAGGTCTCCATGGCAAAACAAAATTTTAAAATCACCAACTGGCCCTCTTATAACAAGGCCCTCAAGCAGCGCGGTTCTCTAACCGTATGGCTAGATGAATCAGCCATTGCTGCATGGACGGAAAAAAA
>NZ_JAHWCO010000336.1:0-1753 GCF_020054415.1 Candidatus Symbiopectobacterium sp.
ATGCTGATCGCTCCGGGATGCATCACCACGCTCTGGATTTAACATACTGATTTTACGTCAAGGGAATCCGCAGCCTTTATGGCTACGCAGCATAATATCTATTTATTCAACAAAGCCCCAAAACTGGCATGGAAAAACAGCATGATTACCTATTATTCAACAAAGCCCCAAAACAGGCGTGTCATAACAGCATTATTCCCTATTATTCAACAAAGCCGTTTAAGTTTGCGAGTGTTGACGTAATCGTTGATATATTGGTTTAGCGTCGTTTCGTGCAGACGCAGAGCTTGCGCAATTATCGCAGAGCTCCAGCCTTCGGAGGCCAGCAGGACGGCTTTGATGCGATCACAAACACGCTTATCACGACTGGTGTCATGAAGGTGTTCGAGTTCGGCTTTTTGCTTGTCGGTAATAAATATCTTCATAGTGGGTGAGCATGATCTTCTTAGCGCGTAAAATCAAGCATCTTCAATGATCACGGGTATAGTGGTACGAATAATAGCCCAATTGCGATTAGCATTATTCCTATGGATAACATCAATGCCACGGTACTGTCTGGCGATGTTAGATTAACCCATCCTTTTGATAATCCTACTATAAAATCCTTTTCTTGCAGCCTAGCGTAAACCCAGGATGCTCCGGTTAACACTGAGCCTAGCCAGAATGAAAGCCAGCAGATTGCTGATGTGAACGGTATAATGTGTATTAGTCGCGACTAGATCTGACACTGGAGCTTTAAATCTCGGCGTTATTCGGGCCGTTATGTCGATTTCTGTCTCCACCCTTGCCACCGCCCCGGTGAGTATGACTGCCAGAACGGCGATCGCTGCCGGAATAGTGCCTTATTGAGCCACGATTATCGGTTGTGGTGGCGGTACCGTCACCATGGTCAGTCGTATGGCCCCCGAGATTATGGCTATCATAGCCACCGGGACTGCGTTTTTTCTCGTGTTTTTTCTTCTTCGCCAGCCATCAGATAACGCTCCTTATATTTTAACTGTGTATTTATACATTAATTCTGTTCTGACACGAAGTCAACGCCACATGGGTGCGCTGAGCGTTGTTGTTTGGGGGTTGTTTTGTGATGCGCGTTAGCGCATGGAAGGCGGCACAAGGTGATTTCATGTGATGCCTCTGGTCAGACCGCCGAGGCCAGTGCGCGTTATCAGAGAAACGATGAACCCGCGTCAGCGTCCTGCCAGACGGGGTTTGCTTTTAGCGGCCTGAGAAGCGCTATCAGTGTCTGATGGTCGAAGACAAAAGAATCTGCCAGCAATGCCGTTCAGGGGGGTGTGTGTGGTTGTGGTGACGATGACAGGCGTGTTTCTGGCTGACTGGCGCACTGGTGCGCATAATGAATATTATGTTAAATTGAATATTAAGATACAGCTTGTACAGAACAACCGCTAACTAAGCGTCCCTATCTCCGCTCCCCGACTATTTTTCTGGTTTTCTATGGACGCCAAGAAATACATTTGATAGGCGATGAACCTCATGAAGGTTCATCGCCAGTGCGTAAGTGGATAATGGTTGTCTATTGCAATGCAGTGAGAATTTGCATCGCCGCTTTGGGTCGTGTATTCAATATGTAGATTGCAGTGTGAAATGTCCAGTTTTGGATGTGGAATACAGTGGCTAAAGTTGATGTAAGATGCCCGTTTTGTGAACAGACATCTCCTGTGAAAAAACACGGTTATGGCAAAAGTGGCCATCAGCGTTACCGTCGTCAGTCATGCAAACACGGATGGCTACA
>NZ_JAHWCO010000443.1:0-1219 GCF_020054415.1 Candidatus Symbiopectobacterium sp.
AACCGCGCGTTCAGTGGCTTCGTCGGCGCGGTTCTTCAGGTTCGGAACCCGGCGGTTCTGGTTAACCAGCGCATCAATGCCGCCTTCAGCAGCCAGTTCCTGATAACGGTAAAATGTATCGCGTGACACGCCCATGATCTTGCATGCTTTTGATACGTTACCGAGTTCTTCGGCGAGATTGAGCAGGCCGGCTTTGTGTTTGATAATGGGATTGTTAGTATGAAGCATGACAGTTACCTCGCGTTTTGTTTAAGGATTAGGCACCCATATCAAAACCGGTAACTCTCAACCTTTTAAGGTCCAGTGTCAGATCTAGTCGCGACTAATACATACATAATATTTAATGAGTATTTCATTGTTCATACGTCGTCCCCACGGGGTAAGGTGTTTGTCCGTACCACCAACATTGTCTAGTCAGGTGGTGAAATGCAGTAAAACCGCAAAAACCTACTGCGTCAGTTACCACATTAAATCATCGGGCACTTTAAAGTCGGCGTAAGGATCTTCTTCATCTTGCGCCTCCTGACTCAACGCACTGTGTAAAACAATACTGTTCGCATCGCGCTGCGCAATTTTTTCGGCCACGCTCGCGGGGATAATTGCGTATTGGTTCTCACCCTTGTTATCAATAACCAGACGCGCGATGGCGAGACGACCATTAATCAACTGAGTTTGCGTCAGCTTATCTACAACCAACTTTTTGATTATATTGTTGTCCGTGAAGTTAAAACAAATATCACCTTTTGCAATGTCGATTTTGTTCATCTCAATCAGTTGTTTTACCTGAGCTTTATACTCTTTAGATAACACAGCCTGTTTCTGTTGTTCGCTGAGCTGTTTATCGCGTTCAAGCTGATTTTTTTTATTTTCCTCTACCGCGGCTCTGGCTTCACGCGCCTGAACGCGTGATTTTTTGGCCGTTCTTTCAACTTTGGCCATTTTTTTGCTGGTCACCAATCCCGCTTTCAGCATCTGCTCTTGTAAGGTGAGTTTTGTCATCGTCGTTTTGAAACCGTAGAAAAATTTGTGGGATTATACCCGTGATCAGGCTTTGTTGAACAATAGGGAATAATGCTGCTATGACAAGCCTGTTTTGGATTAAAATGCTGATCGCTCCGGGATGCATCACCACGCTCTGGATTTAACATACTGATTTTACGTCAAGGGAATCCGCAGCCTTTATGGCTACGCAGCATAATATCTATTTATTCAACAAAGC
>NZ_JAHWCO010000501.1:0-1523 GCF_020054415.1 Candidatus Symbiopectobacterium sp.
ATCTTGCAGGCTTTTGATACGTTACCGAGTTCTTCGGCGAGATTGAGCAGGCCGGCTTTGTGTTTGATAATGGGATTGTTAGTATGAAGCATGATAGTTACCTCGCGTTTTGTTTAAGGATTAGACACCCATATCAAAACCGGTAACTCTTAGCCTTTCAAGGTCCAGTGTCAGATCTAGTCGCGACTAATACAGATAAGCCTTTCGCGGTACAGGCGTTCAAATCGCTTCGCTCACTCTCTTATCCCGATGGGAATCTTAGGTTTCATTCGTAGCTCCTCTTACGATGCAAGGCTGTTTGGATGCTGTGTTTCTTCTGCACGTTGGGCTGCGATGCGTAGGGCTTCAGGATACGTTTGTGGTATGAAAAACTGGCTTGCAAGCTCTTCAAGCTCATGCCAGCGTTTGATGACACGCATGCGGTGGATGGCGCATAATCCTATGAGAAGGCATTCTGTGTGGTCGCGTTCGAGAAGATACTCGGTCTGCTGGCGATTAATGGAATCCAGATAGATGTGCTCAAAACTGAGCGTATCTTCTTCCAGGTCAACGAGCATCTTTTCGATGTCTCGCTTGACGTTCTTATGTTGCTTTTCTGTCAGCTCCGCAATCTCGCGGCTGGACATGGTTAATGTTTGTGCAATGGTTAAATTTTGAATGTTAAAGCTCCTCACAAGTCAATGTGATTAATGGAACCCCGGCACGATCCCGGGGCGGAATGACTGGGTTAGATTAGCTACCGAGCTTTTTAATCAGGTCGTCTTTGTGTATGACGAGATAGTCAGCTCGACGCGCAATCTCGAACAATGTATCGAGGCTGGCAACATATTCGTTGTCAGCAATTGGCCGGGAGCTGATGACTTTATTGTCTTGAAGGGTTAGCAGGATTTCGCTGGTGACGCCACTGACGGCAACTGCGCCATTAAGCCGCTCTTCCATGCGGTTAAACTCCGCGATGTAAGCTTCCTTGAACGCTGCGGCTTTTTTGCCGGTAAAGCCCATGACGAGGAAGACGAAACCGTCTTTTGTCATCTCAAACATCGGGTTCGTGTATTCAATATGTTGATTGCAGTGTGAAATGTCCGGTTTTGGATGTGGAATACAGTGGCTAAAGTTGATGTAAGATGCCCGTTTTGTGAACAGACATCTCCTGTGAAAAAACACTGTGATGGCAAAAGTAGCCATCAGCGTTACCGTCGTCAGTCATGCAAACACGGATGGCTACAGGGCTTACAACGACGAACTTCCAAAAGTAAAACACATTGTTAGCAAGCTGTATACACCGCGTATTGAGCGTGTGCATATTCGCATGCGATCGATCATCGATTCGCATCTAAGGTCGATCACGTTTTCGCATCGTATCGATCATCCGGAAACCTAACTTTTTATCGTTTTAGCGTGTTTCTTCTGCGCTTTCCACTACCGGGCTATTTTTCCTTAATGATTCTCCCTTAAGCTCCAGTCTGTGGGCGTTGTGGATCAGCCGATCCAGGAAGGCATCGGCCGCCGTAGGGTTTTCCATC
>NZ_JAHWCO010000439.1:0-1036 GCF_020054415.1 Candidatus Symbiopectobacterium sp.
AAAGCCCGACCACTGGTTATCGACCGTGATCGTTCCGCGCTGACCGCCGCCGATGGCAAGCCGTATGCCGGTTGCTACGTTAACGCCACCATCGATATATGGGCGATGGATAACAATTTCGGCAAACGCATTAACGCGTCACTGGGCGGCGTCCAGTTCCTGTGCGATGGTGACGCCTTCGCTGGCGGCGGTGTAGCGACGCCGGATGACTTCGAGAATATGAGCGAAGGCGCTGACGCAGAAGCGTTGATTTAACCCACTCACCACCCGGCGAGGATTGACATTAATGGAAGTCGGGAGCTATAGTCCGCTACAGGTGCTGAACACACCATCGAAAGCGGAAACCGCACCCGACAGTCATGCGGATTTTTTATGTCCATTTTTCAGATATGGTCGGGTAGCGTGCATACCGAAAAAGAGCCGAAAGGTTAAGGATGCAGGCCGACTTTCGACGGTGTTCAAGTACCTGACCACCCTGCTGAACACAGGGTATTCTGAACAAATCGAAAGGACATAAAAAATGACTACTCAACTCATCCCCGTTTTCAACGGCACAATCTCAAACGAACCCGCATTACTTTGCAATGCTCGCGATCTCCATGCTTTCCTCGAAGTAGGTAAACGCTTCGCATCGTGGATTACCGAACGTATAGCAGAGTACGGATTCTTTGAAAATCAGGACTATATGATTGCTTCCCAAAGTTGGGAAGCAAAAAACAGAGGTGGCCACAACCGCAAGGACTACCACCTCACTCTGGACACAGCCAAAGAACTGGCAATGGTGGAGCGCAACGAGCAAGGCCGTCAGGTGCGACGCTATTTCATCGAATGTGAGAAGAAGTTACACCAACAATCCTCAACGGTCATCGCGCCGCACAGGGAGTGTCTGCCTAAGATGGTTTACCATCACCAGAGCAAATACAACCCTTACAGGGCTTATGTATGGAACGGTGAAAAGAACGTTTATATCGGAGTTTACCCGACAGTGGACGACGCAGTAGCTGCGCAGAAGCGTTTCATGCAGAGCGACACACCA
>NZ_JAHWCO010000311.1:0-1532 GCF_020054415.1 Candidatus Symbiopectobacterium sp.
CACATCTGACACTGCGTAACCGATTGCAACGGCTCAATCGCAAGACGCCCGGATATTCAAAATCATCCGAAATGCACGATAGGATCATCGGTACTTACATCGAACGCGAGTACTACGTTTGATACTACATCAACTCATTGAATACACGACCCATTGTGCGTTGCTTCTGTGACAGCCACTTGATAATGCATAACGGCTTCTGACTCCGCGACCAGATCGCCCGAAGCACGCGCCTGCTCAATCTGGGTATGGCACTCACGGATGCGCTGGAAATCTTCTTCCGTACCACGCAACGCCGCATAGTAGGCAGCAATGCCTTCCAGCGCATGACGGGTTTCCAGCAGATCAAATTGAGATTCAGGATGGGGGCTCAGCAGTTCCGACAACGGATCACTCACGCTTTGCCACAGGTTGTTCTGGACAAACGTTCCCCCACCCTGACGACGTAGCAGCAGGACTTTTGCCTCCAGACGTTGGATGGCTTCTCGCAAAGAAGGATAGGAAACATCAAACTGTTTCGCCAGTTCGCGCTCCGGGGGGAGTTTCTCGCCGGGGCGCAAGGTTCCTTCGAGGATCAAAAACTCCAGCTGTTGTTCAATCACATCTGACAGTTTGGGCTGACGGATCTTGCTATAGGCCATGGTAAGTGTTTCTCTGCGAAGTGCGCGGAGTCAATTGGTAATACCAATTTCAAAAACGTGACGCTAAAGTAACAAAGTATTCACCTTCTGTCCATACGGACGTTGCGCTAATCATGTTCTCCACCAAATTTTAACAATTGCACGATCCGATTAGGTCAAAACCCTATATTCACTAGCAAGTAGCGGCTTCAACACTATTAATGTGTTAACTTTTATGAAACGAAAACCAGTCGATACTGAACCGTTCAACCTGCAATAAAATGAATAAAAATTCATTTTATTTAAATTAAAAATCAAAATAAGACCATGACATTGGCACTGATGATACTTATTTTTAACATTCTTCTTTTTCCGAATGGTGATATTTTCAGCAACAAAAACCTATACACAACATCACCACCCTCCTCATTTTTGCCGATAACAATCAGCTATTACCCATCAATTTTACTCTCTCGATTTGACGATTAACATCGTTAATCTCCACGTCATAGGCCATTGATTTCGTCTTGAGGTTGGTTAGGTGATCGGCAGTCTTTTCTGCCCGCTTTGGGCTTTGTTGAATAAATAGAACTTTTGGGGCTTTGTTGAATAAATAGATTTTATGCTGGCAGCCCAGCGAAACGACGGATCCTCGCAACGTAAAATCATGCAGTTAGGCATCATGAGAGAAGTGTACACCTGAGATGACAAGCATTTTCAACCAAAACTGGCATGGAAAAACAGCATGATTACCTATTATTCAACAAAGCCAACTTTTGGGTAATCATCGGAGCAGATCACCACAGTTGTTTCAAAATCAGGTCTCCATGGCAAAACAAAATGTTAAAATCACCAACTGGCCCTCTTATAACAAGGCCCTCAAGCAGCGCGATTCTCTAACCGTATGGCTAG
>NZ_JAHWCO010000704.1:0-1499 GCF_020054415.1 Candidatus Symbiopectobacterium sp.
CCACAACCGCCGTCATGTTCGTGCGCCTCGGGCTGGCTACTTACGCTCAGGCAATCGGCGGGTAACTCGAGGTCTTGCCTGCCGGGGTATTGCCGTTGCGGGTTGCTGGTCCACCGTCTGGCTGAAGGCTGTCTGGTGGGTTGATGGGATTAAGTATACATAATGGTTTTTTAATGTAAATTACATTATGTATACTTTTTGGGTGAGCAAGTTTATCATACTAATTTTTATGATAATTTATTTCTGTTCTATGAATTAGGGGGAAATGGATATGAAAATTAGAAGGGAGTATCGCAATAACCACTATGTAATTAATATTATAGCACTTTTTGTTTTCTTTTTTTGTACATCTCTTCAAAAAGAGCATCATAGTGTGTCTTTTTTATCTTCATCTCTGCAAGAAAACGCTTAGCTTCGACTTCAGGTAAGTCATCAAACAGCTTGAGAAGTTCTAGCTTTTCCTCAGTCAAGGTGGGTATAGAGGATGTTGTAGGAGACATGGCTTCAAGCTCATTATCTACCAATAATAAGCCATCATTATTAAGAATGAGTTTGTTCAAACCAAGGATCGCCATTATCTTACAAAAATCCTCTATTCGAGGCTCACGCCGTCCATTTAGCCAGTGACTAATTCCACCCTTTGTGACACCCAAGCGTTCCGCTAACTCATCTTGTGTTATGCGCAAAGCCCTCATCCGGGCTTTAGCGACTTCATGCCATTTAGCTCTTTCCATTTCTTTATTATACGCTTTGTATAAAAACCAATAAATACACATAATGGATAATCATGTTGTGCAATATGATTACGTTATGTATACTTGCCGCTTGGAGGTATACATGAACAAATTACGGCAATTCAGGAACCGAGTTCACTTAACTCAGACAGAACTCGCAAAAATGATGGGATGTACCCCTGGAGCCATTTGCCACTATGAACACGGCAGACGAAACATAGATATCAAGTTAGCTCATAAGATAGTTCAGGTAATTAATTCAAAAGGTATATCAATAGGGTTAGATGATCTTTTTCCGTCCGTAAATAAGATTGCCTAACCCGCAGTACCGCTCTTTACAACGGACACTCGTCCTACGGAAGCCACCGACAACGTGGCGAACTCAACATCCCACAGTAACAAACTCACTGTGACTGCCTCACGGCTTCGTCACGTCTGTTGATTACCACATTACACCACAGGTGCCGTGTATCTACACGTGCATCCGATAACCTGTTTTTTTCAATAAGGAAAGTATCACAAATGCAAAATGCAAAAACACGCAAAAATTCTGCGGTTGAGTTCATCAGTCGTCACCTTGTCGCAACAGCTTATCAGGCGATTGTCCGGGTACGCCAGACCAACATCGCAAAAATTCTGGGTGTCGCCGATTCAACCGTCCTGCGCCGCTCAGAGAAGCTCACCGAGACGATGGATATCTTAGCAGCCAGTGGTGTGCAGGATTTTGTCTTCGAGGGAGAGAAGAAGATGCCGCTGGATGAATAC
>NZ_JAHWCO010000182.1:0-3903 GCF_020054415.1 Candidatus Symbiopectobacterium sp.
GCGCTGCTTGAGGGCCTTGTTATAAGAGGGCCAGTTGGTGATTTTAAAATTTTGTTTTGCCATGGATACCTGATTTTGAAACAACTGTGGTGATCTGCTCCGATGATTACCCAAAAGTTCTATTTATTCAACAAAGCCGCGCTGAATCTGAGCGATATCGGCGGTACGGTTATTCACGATTACAAAACAATTAATGACTACAACATTGCTCTTTTTTTCATTGAGATACGCAAACGTTACCCTGATTACCGACAGAGAATCCATGTAATACTGGACGGTGCTGGTTATCACCGAACCCAATTGATTAAGGATTGGGCCTTTGTCGTGAACATAGAGCTTCACTATCTACCGCCTTACAGTCCGAATCTGAACGCGATAGAACGCCTGTGGAAAGTGATCAATGATCATGCACGGAATAATCGCTATTTTGAAAACACGCGCGATTTTCGGGATGCAATATTCAATTTTTTCACCAATACGCTACCAGAAATAGCGGACTCGCTGACGTCCAGAATTCACGATCGTTTTCAGGTGCTCAAACCTGCATCTTGAGGTTTATTAGGTATATAGGATAGATTGGACAGATGAGAGACAGCGAGCAACCTTTTGCAACACCCTACATACACTTCGATCGCCGTCAATGGGCTGCATTGCGCAATTCAGTGCCATTAACGCTGACAGAAGAAGAAATCATCCAGTTAAAAGGGATCAATGACGAGTTATCACTCGATGAAGTTGCCGAAATCTATCTGCCTTTATCACGTCTGCTTAATTTTTATATCAGCTCAAACCTGAGACGCCAGGCAGTATTGGAGCAATTTCTCGGCACTAACGGGCAGCGTATTCCCTATATTATTGGCATCGCAGGCAGCGTCGCGGTTGGCAAAAGTACTACCGCACGCGTATTGCAGGCGTTGCTAAGCCGGTGGCCTGAGCATCGTCGAGTTGAATTGATCACCACAGACGGTTTTTTACATTCCAAACAGGTGCTTAAAGACAGGAACCTAATGCAGAAAAAAGGGTTTCCTGAATCTTACAATACTCATAGTCTGATGAAATTTGTGTCGGATATAAAATCGGGAGCTAAAAAAGTCACAGCACCAATATATTCACACCTGACTTACGATATCGTGCCAAATAGCAATAAAGTGGTGGAGCAACCGGATATTCTTATCCTTGAAGGATTAAACGTTTTGCAAAGTGGAATGGATTATCCGTACGCACAACCAAGCACTTTTGTTTCTGATTTTATTGATTTTTCTATTTATGTTGACGCATCTGAAGAATTATTAAAATCCTGGTATATAAACCGGTTTTTGAAATTTCGCCTGGGTGCATTCTCCGATCCTAATTCTTATTTTCACGAGTATGCAAAATTAACGGAAGAGCAAGCGGTGACAATTGCGACCAAAATTTGGCGTGATATCAATGAACCTAACTTGCACCAAAATATTTTGCCTACCCGTGAGCGCGCCAGTTTGATTATGACCAAAAGCGCTAATCATGCCGTTGAATATGTGCGTTTGAGAAAATAGCAGTATTACAAGACAGTGGGGGGAATCCCCCCTACTGGCTATTTGCCACGCAGTGAGATTTCGCCACCAATGTAGGCCTTAATCTCGCTGTTCTCTTCAAGTAACAGCGCGCCCTGCTCATCAATTCCGCGTTCAATCCCATGGATCTCGCGTTCGCCCATAATCAATTTCACCGGGCGATTATAGTAATTATCGATGGCTTGCCAGCGAGGTATGAACGAGCGTAATCCGCCTTGTTCAAACACTTCCAGCGCGTTACTCAATTCAGTGACAAGCGTAGCGGCCAAAATATTACGATCGATATCGATCCCAGCTTCTTGCAGGTTGATCCATTCCTGCGTCACGCCTTGCCCCGAAGAGACCCGCATCCGCAAGTTAATGCCAATCCCGATCACTAACTGCGCCGCATCTCCCGTTTTTCCCATCAGCTCAACCAGAATCCCGGCCAGTTTGCGATCGTGCATATAGAGATCGTTGGGCCATTTGACTTTGACATCATGTGCACCGAGGCGATGTAGCACTTCTGCAATCACGATACCAATAGCTAGGCTTACCCCCACCGCAGCGGCAGGCCCCTGCTCCAAGCGCCAAAACATGGAGAGGTAAAGGTTAGCGCCAAAGGGTGATTGCCACTGACGCCCACGACGACCACGACCAGCCTGCTGGTACTCTGCCACGCACGCATCGCCAGAGTGCAAGCTCTCCAGCCGGTCGAGCAGATACTGGTTGGTCGAATCAATGACAGGCAGTACCGCAACGTTATTTGCTGGGAGTGCTGCACGAATAACATTCTCATCGAGCAATTGCATCGGTTCAGGCAAGCTGTACCCTTTCCCTGTAACGGGAAACACATCCAGTCCCCACTCTCTGATGGTTTGGATATGTTTGTTAATCCCTGCCCTGCTCATTCCCAACAGTTCACCGAGGTATTCACCTGAATAAAACTCACCATCGGAAAGGATCTTGATAAGCGTTAAAGGGACGCGGATATCTTTCATGACAGCACCTCTGTCGCGCTTACTTCACCCGTTGAAGCAATAAAGCGCACTTCCGGCTCAAGCCAGAGTGCAAATGTCTCTGCAACGCTATTACGCACATAACGCGCCAGCGCGACGATATCGTCACTCGTCGCCCCATCAAGGTTGACCAGCACCAGAGCCTGCTGCTGATGAACCGCTGCGCCACCAATGCGGTGCCCTTTTAACTGGCACTGGTCGATAAGACAGCCAGCAGCAAATTTAACCGTACCATCGGGCTGCGGATAGTGTGGTGCAGTGGGGTAACGCATCAAGATAACCTGTGCTTGCTCGGCGCTAACGACAGGGTTTTTGAAAAAACTGCCCGCATTTCCCATCAGCGCCGGATCGGGTAATTTCTTACGCCGCATCGCACATACCGTAGTAAAGATAGCTTCAGGCGTCGCGGTGGCAGGATCGAGCTGCGCCAAATCACCATAGCCCAACAGAGGCACCCAGGACTTAGTCAGATGCAGACCTACTGCAATAATGGCAAATCCCTGGCGGTATTCATGCTTAAAGATACTTTCACGATAGTCAAACTGGCACTGCTCAGCACTGAGGCGGGTCACCTGATTGAGGGTAAGATCCAAGACATCGACATATGCGCAAAACTGCTTAAACTCAGCGCCATAAGCGCCAATATTCTGGATAGGAGCCGAGCCGACGCAGCCAGGAATCAGCGCTAGGTTTTCCAGGCCCGACACGCCCTGTTGCAGCGTATACTCGACCAGATGATGCCAGTTCTCACCGGCACCGACGTGAAGATGCCATCCGCGATCATCTTCAGCAATCTCAATCCCTTTTATGCGGTTAACAATGACAGTCCCTGTAAAATCTTCCAAAAACAGGACATTGCTACCCTCCCCCATAATCAACACTGGTTTATTCTGTTCACTCGCATGACACCAGGAAGCAGCCAACGAATCCGGTGTATCGGCGCAGACGATCTCATCGGCATAAACGAGCAAAGAGAAGGTGTGGTATGGCTTAAGGGATGTGACACTGCTCGTCATCAGAACGTACTCTCCAGATTGAATACGTCGTAGTTTACCCGATCCCGCACGCCAAATCTCTACGGTCCGCGGGCATCTTCGATCCCTGAGAGAGCAATGAAAGGCTAGCCATTCCTGATGATAAAAACCCTATACCACCAAAAACCACGCACAGCAAAAAGGGCTGTCCTTCCGGACAGCCCCTTCGCTATATTTAAAGCCTGGCAGTTCCCTACTCTCACATGGGGAAGCCCCACACTACCATCGGCGCTACGGCGTTTCACTTCTGAGTTCGGCATGGGGTCAGGTGGGACCACCGCGCTATCGCCGCCAGGCATATTCTGTTTTATCTTACCC
>NZ_JAHWCO010000292.1:0-5921 GCF_020054415.1 Candidatus Symbiopectobacterium sp.
GCCCAGTGAAACGACGGATCCTCGCAACGTAAAATCATGCAGTTAGGCCTCATGAGAAAAGTGTACACCTGAGATGACAAGCATTTTCAACCAAAACTGGCACGGAAAAACAGCATGATTACCTATTATTCAACAAAGCCCACTATTGCCGAAGACGGTGTGATGAACATGCGCGGTATTGCCCCAGTAAAAGCACAAGAAGAACAAGGTATTATCCGTATCGGACACAATAAAGGTGGTGCATTCGCCAATCGTTGTGCAGGAAATGACACGCTGATTGGCCTCGATTTCTGGAATCAGTTAAAAGTGTACCACTTGCGTCACGACGCAGAGTGATCGCGGCGCGGCATTGAGCACGTTGCTGGTCACTGTTTGGATGCGCAGGCAGACGTTCTGTGCTTGCGCATCATCATAGGTCAACCGCCTGAACAAGGCCGATAACATTCAGAATCTCCCCGCATTATTGCCGGTATCCGCTATGATAGGATTGCCATAAAACCGTTACTGACGCATCGCGAGTTGTGATACCGTGGCGCGCAATGACAGGTGATGGCAACGCTTGGCGCTATTTTTCATGCAGGCCGTTAACAGGAGAAAAATGATGGATGCACTGGACTTGTTACTTAATCGCCGTTCTGCCTCGCGTTTGGCTGCTCCGGCACCGCAAGGTGACGCGTTAGCCAATATTATTCATGCAGGTATGCGCGCACCAGATCACGGCACTCTGCAACCGTGGCGTTTCGTGATTGCACAGGATGAGGGGTTGGCCCGCCTGAGTGGCGTTTTACACGCTGCTGCGCAAAAGGGTGGACTGGACGCTGCTGCACAAGATAAATCCCGTCAAGCCTCGTTTCGCGCACCAATGGTCATCACTGTGATTGCACACTGCGAAGAAAATCCCAAGGTGCCTAAATGGGAGCAGGTGGTTTCCGCGGGCTGCGCGGTGCAAGCGATGCAAATGGCAGCATTGGCGCAGGGTTTCAACGGCATCTGGCGCAGTGGTCTGTGGACTGAACACCAACAGGTGCGTGAAGCTTTCGGTTGCCGCGAACAAGATGAAATTGTCGGGTTTCTCTATTTGGGAACACCGCAACTGAAAGCGTCCACTACGGTTGTGCCGGTGGACACGGAAAAATTTGTCCGTTATTTCTGATAATGCGCCTGTTTATTGCTGAAAAACCCAGCCTCGCCAAGGCGATAGCCGATGTCTTGCCCAAACCACATCGGCGAGGCGACGGCTACATCGCCTGCGGTTCGCAGGATGTCGTCACTTGGTGCGTAGGGCATCTGCTCGAGCAGGCTCAGCCCGATGCCTATGATGCCCGCTATGTGCGCTGGTCGTTGGCCGATCTACCGATTATCCCCCAAAAATGGCTATTAATGCCGCGCCCATCAGTGAGCAAGCAATTGAATGCCATCAAGAAGCTGCTGGGGGAGGCGTCAGAGGTGATCCACGCCGGTGACCCGGATCGCGAAGGGCAACTGCTGGTGGATGAAGTGCTGGAGTATTTGGCGCTGGCCCCGGAAAAACGCCAGCAGGTGCGGCGCTGCCTGATCAACGATCTCAACCCGCAGGCAGTGACGCGTGCGGTCGAACGCCTGCGCGATAACCGCGACTTTGTGCCACTGTGCGTCTCTGCGCTGGCGCGTTCGCGTGCTGACTGGCTCTATGGCATTAACATGACTCGCGCCTACACGCTATTAGGGCGCAATGCGGGCTATGACGGCGTGCTCTCCGTCGGACGGGTGCAAACGCCGGTGCTGGGGCTTGTGGTACGCCGCGATGAAGAGATCGAAAACTTCGTCTCCAAGGATTACTTTGAGGTCAAGGCGCATATTGTCACGCCTGCTGATGAACGCTTTGTGGCGCTGTGGCAACCGAGCGAATACTGTGAACCTTATCAGGATGAAGAAGGGCGTCTGTTGCACCGTTCTTTGGCTGAGCATGTGGTCAAGCGCATTGCCGGGCAGCCGGCTACAGTAACGGATTACAGCGATAAGCGTGAGTCGGAAACAGTACCGCTGCCTTATTCTCTCTCCGCATTGCAAATTGAAGCCGCGAAACGCTTTGGCCTGAGCGCACAATTAGTGCTGGACACCTGCCAGCGCTTGTATGAAACCCATAAACTGATTACCTATCCGCGTTCGGACTGCCGTTACCTGCCTGAAGAGCATTTTGCTGGGCGTCACGCGGTTATCAATGCGATTACGGTGCATGCCTCCGTGTTATTGCCGCAACCGGTCGTTGATCTTGAACGCCGCAATCGCTGCTGGGATGACAGTAAAGTCGATGCTCACCATGCGATTATTCCCACTGCGCGCAGCGCCAGCGTCTCGCTAAGCGAGAACGAACGTCAGGTGTACTGGCTGATTGCCCGACAGTATCTGATGCAGTTTTGCCCTGATGCTGTGTTTCGTAAATGCGTTATTACCCTCGATATCGCTGGGGGAAAATTTATTGCCAAAGCCCGTTTTCTGGCCGATGTGGGCTGGCGCGCGCTGCTGGGTGCCAAGGAACGCGACGACGAAAACGACGGCTTGCCGTTGCCGGTGGTGGCTAAAGGGGATGTGCTGCTGTGTGAAAAAGGTGAAGTGTTGGAGCGGCAAACCCAGCATCCGCGTCCTTTTACCGATGCTACGTTGCTCTCGGCTATGACCGGTATTGCCCGTTTTGTGCAAGATAAAACATTGAAGAAGATATTGCGTGAAACCGATGGCCTTGGCACTGAAGCCACGCGTGCAGGCATTATTGAGCTACTTTTTAAACGAAGCTTTTTGTTTAAAAAAGGGCGTTACATTCATGCCAGCGAAGCGGGGCGCGCGCTGATTCACGCATTACCGCCTAGCGCAGCATTTCCGGATATGACCGCCAACTGGGAAGCTACATTAACGTTGATCAGTGAAAAACAGCGCCGCTACCAGGATTTTATGCAACCGCTCACTCAAACCTTGAGTGGATTGATCGATCAAGCACGACAAAACCGGTCCGCATCGGCATTCCGCGGGCTGCAAGCACCACAAAAAACACAGAAGAAAACATGTAAACCCACGGCGAAAAAGGCCGCAAAGGAGCAGAACGGATGAAATCATCACAGGTGATGTTGTTTGTTAGCGCGTTGGTCTCTCTGCCCGTGTGGGCGCAATCCACAGCGGTGACCACGCCCTCGCGTGGGAATACGGATATCGTGGTTGGCGTACCGCACAGTGTGATTTGGGGCGATAACAACGGTTCGACGCGGCGAGAGCCGCAAAACAACTGCATGCGTTGCTGCGTCTTTGAGAACCGTAATTATACCGAAGGCGCGGTGGTGAGAACGGAGGGCGTGTTGTTGCAGTGTGTACGCGACAGGCAAACGCTGGGGACGAATAATATGATCTGGCAGGTGCTTAAACAGTAACGGTTTCCAAGGTGGGGCAGCCGCATGCGGCTGCCATCACAAGATGTTACAGACCGGAGAACGTGGCCCAAATCGGCGCGTGGTCGGACGGTTTTTCCATACCGCGTACGTCGTAATCGATATTGCTAGCCGTGCAGTGCGCCGCCAATGCCTGACTGGCGAGGATCACATCAATTCGCAGGCCGCGATTGTCTTCAAAACCGGCAGAGCGGTAGTCAAACCAGGAATAGCGATCGGTAGTGTCTGGCGCCAGTGCACGGAAGGTATCGACCAATCCCCATCCCAGCAAGCGCGTCATCCATTCACGCTCTTCAGGTAAAAATGAACACTTACCGGTGCGTAGCCAGCGCTTACGGTTTTCTTCTCCAATGCCAATATCCAGATCCGTCGGGCTGATATTGATATCCCCCATGACAATCAGCGGTTGCTCCGGGGTGTGATGCTGATCCAGATAGGTCTGCAAGTCGGCATAAAAGCGCGTTTTGGCCGGGAATTTTACCGGATGGTCACGACTCTCTCCCTGTGGGAAATAGCCATTGATAACGGTCAGCGTGCCTGCGGGCGTGGCGAAATCTGCCATGATGATGCGTCGCTGCGCATCGGGTTCATCGGTTGGAAAGCCGTAGCGCACGGCAATCGGTGTCTCTTTACACAGCAGCGCGACGCCATAATGGCCTTTTTGCCCGTAATAGTAGACCTGATAGCAGAGCTTGCGTATCTCTTCGAAGGGAAACATATCATCGTGGACTTTGGTTTCCTGCAAGCCAATGATATCCGGCTGATGCTGGGCGATGATGGCGGCCAGTTGGTGAGGGCGTGCACGCAGCCCATTGATATTAAAAGAAACAAATTTCATCGTCACTGCCATATCAGGAAATTGTGACGCTGATGGTATCAGAAAAAACAGGCAAAGGTCACGCCAGCGGTGCACGGCGGATGATATCGAGGTCTGGAGAGCGAACGGAAGGTTGAAGTAGCGATAGTAAGCCCTTATACTTCGCACCTCGCAGGAGAGAGGACCGCGCAACGCGCGACCCGCCGAAGGCGCAAACTCCCATAATCGCTCAGGCCACCTTACTGCTCTTTGTTGATACGCCGACTGGAGAGCGGTGTGCACGTTGTTTATCGGCGTAGCCACCCACCGAAGGGGAAAGCGGCGTGAGCTGCATAAACTCTCAGGTAAAACGGACAGGGGGATAGGCACATTTCACAGGAAAAATTGTGTGTTTACTTACATCTATCTGATCGGAATTACCGCAGAAGGCATGTCTGGCGCATTGGCCGCTGGACGCAGGAACATGGATATTTTCGGTGTGGCGATGATCGCTTTTATCACCGCACTGGGCGGTGGCACCGTTCGTGATATCCTGCTCGGCAACTATCCCATCGGCTGGACGCAACACCCGGGTTATATCTATCTGACGATTGGTGCAGGTCTGTTCACTATCGTAATTGCCCGTATCATGCATCACTTGCATCGACTGTTCCTGATCCTTGACGCCATGGGGCTGATTGCCTTTACCATTATTGGCTGCAATGTGGCGCAGAAGCTGAACTACTCCTTTACCGTGGTCATTATGGCCGGGATTGTCACCGGGATCTTCGGTGGTATTCTGCGTGACATCTTTTGTAACCGCACGCCGATGGTGCTCAGAAAGGAGCTCTATGCCAGCGTATCACTGCTGGTTGCGCTGCTTTATCTCGGGCTGAAATCGTTACAGATCAAACACGATATTAATCTGCTGGTCTCCTTTACCTTGGGGCTCTCGTTGCGTCTGGCGGCGATCCGGTGGTCATGGCAACTGCCGGTGTTTTCCTACTCGCCGGGCAGTTGGAAAGGAAAAGCCTGATAGATGTGGTGAATCGCACCGTAATCGTGAATAAAACGGTGTAACGTTGCTTCTTCATAACAAATAACAATTGTGGCAGACGGATATCTGAGAGCCTGTTTAAGATTTTGTGTAAATGCCTTTCCTCAGAAGTGACCGTCAAGGCGGTCACCGAACTCGATAATAAAGCGACTCATTGCCATACGCCAGTCCCGTAAGGGCATAGTCCATTTCTGTGATGCCTCCTGGATTGCCAGCCATACGACCTTCTTCACCGAGTCATCAGTCGGGAACACCTTGCGTTTCTTGATTGTATGCCGGACCACGCTGTTCAGTGATTCTATAGCGCTCGTCGTGTAGATTACCTTGCGAAGTTCCTGCGGGTACGAGAAGAATGTCGACAGGTTGGCCCAGTTTGACTGCCAGCTCCGGCTTATCTGCGGATAGCGGTGATCCCATGTCCCGCCGAGCGTCTCCAGCGCCTGAAGCGCGCCCTCTTCGGTTGGAGCCTGATACACTGCTTTGAGGTCGCGTGTTACCGCCTTATAGTCCTTCCAGGCAACGAAGCGCAGACTGTTGCGCACCATGTTCACGATGCACAACTGGATGCGGGCTTCCGGGTAGACCGTGTTGATGGCATCCGGGAACCCTTTCAGGCCGTCCACACAGGCAATGAGGATGTCGGTCAGGCCAC
>NZ_JAHWCO010000271.1:0-3729 GCF_020054415.1 Candidatus Symbiopectobacterium sp.
AGGAAAAATAGCCCGGTAGTGGAAAGCGCAGAAGAAACACGCTAAAACGATAAAAAAGTTAGGTTCCCGGATGATCGATACGATGCGAAAACGTGATCGACCTTAGATGCGAATCGATGATCGATCGCATGCGAATATGCAGCCCTAGTCTATGACAAGGCAAGCAACAAAAATCGCCTGGAGCCGCTCTCGCAGCGGGCTGCCGGATTGCGGGCGAAAGTCGACCTGGAAAAAGGGTTCTGGTGGTCGTCTTCCAATCAGGAGATTGCCGGGATTGTCGGCATGGAGCGGGCGCTGTCGGCGAAGCTCGGTGATGCCCAAAGTGAAGTTAACCGGCTCAATGAAAACGGCATCACCACGGTATTTAACGGTTTTGGTACCGGTCTGCGCCTTTGGTGCGACCGCACGGCGGCGTTTCCGACCGTCACCCATATGAAGAACTTTGAAAACGTGCGGCGCACCGGCGATATGCTCGACGAGGCGCTGCGCTTTTTCAGTCTGCAATATCTGGACAGGACCATAGATCAGGCATTGATTGATGCCCTGTGCTAGTCGGTCAATGCCTACGGACGCAAGCTGATAGGCGATGGTGCGCTGCTTGGATTTCGCTGCTGGTATGACAAGGCGCGTAATGAAGAAGAGGAGTTGTCTGCCGGGCATCTGTTGCTGAACTATGCCTATACTTCGCCCCCGCCGATGGAGCGGCTGACCTATGAAACCGAAATTACCGCCGAGTTTCTGGCTAACCTGAAAGGAAGCGCGTCATGATAAGGAGAGGTGGACACCCGGTATTGCGTCAGCGCTACCGGGTGGCGGTGATAAGCGGGCGTGCGATAAAGGAAAACAGCGGCGATGCGCGGACCTGTGCTGTCAGCGGCATTAATGTTATCGATGAGAATGCGTATGACCGGTAAAATTCAGCTTAACGCCATTAGCAATGCCAATATTTACGTTAATGGCAATAATCTGCTGGGGCGAGCCGAAGAGGTGAAGTGCCCGGAGATACAGGCCATCATTCAGGAGCGCAAGGCGCTCGGTCTGGTGGGCAAGATAGAGTTGCCCTACGGTTTTGACAAACTGGAGGGGGAAATCAGGTGGAACAGTTTTTACGCCGATGTCGCCCGGCTGGTCGCCAACCCGTTTAGCACTTATCAGCTGCAGTGCCGCTGCAGTGTCCAGCAGTTTGCCAGCCAGGGTCGGTTCAATGAAGTGCCGATGGTGACCTATATGACGGCGATGTTCAAAAAGAACCCGCTGGGCACCTTCAAACAGCATGAGGATCCGGATGTAAGCAGCGCCTTTACCTGCACCTATATCAAGCAGGTACTGGATGGTGAAGAATTACTGGAGCTGGACTACATGGCGAATATTTTTCGCGTCGGCGGGGTGGATATGCTGACAGACTACCGGGCCAATATCGGTGGTTAGCGCGCCATCCGTTTTCAGGGGGCGTTATCGTCACTGTCTTCTTAATGGCGTTTAAAAGCCCCCAGCCCACCCGAATGCCAGACTGTCAGGGTCAAGAAATCCTCTCAACCCAGGAGCTTATTATGCACGACACTTACCCCCTGCGTTTCCCCTATCCGCTGGCCAACGGCGAGATGCTGACACAGGTCACCGTGCGTCGGTTGACCGTGCGCGACATGAAACAGGTACGCAAGCAAAGTCAGGATCCGTCTGATTTGGATGAATTGCTGGTTGCCAGCATGACCGGGCTGTTACCGGAAGATTTGGACAAGATGGATTTGGCGGATTACCAGGCATTGCATGGCAGATTTCGCGGCTTTGCGGGGCTGGATACAGTATCCGGGACAACTTCGTAAGGCGGAGGCGTTACTGGCGAGGTGGTTTCGCTGGCAGCCCAGTGAGATTGACGGACTGCCGGTGGAGGAATTTGAGGGCTACCTTAAGGAAGCGGGCGAGCAGATAAAGCGCGAATACGGTGAATAGTCCAGCGGATAATGCGGTAAGCAACGTAGCTGCTAACCCATAAGAACGCCATAAACATTCCCGCAACCGATGCAAGTCGCATAGAAACAATGATGGCGGCAGTGAAAATCAGCGTGGCCAAAAGTACTTTCACGCCAAATTCAGCATCAAGCGGTGCTACAAGCATGATGGTTTTGTACGTCACAGATGCGACGAACAATCCATAAGGCAATTTGCCGATCCCGGTGACAATTTCATAGGCTTCTTCGTTCATAGGCGGGCCTCTTTTCTATTATTAAGATGAGGTTACCTCTATGCCGAGTTAATTTTCAATTGGCGTTGTCGTCTCCGCCGCCCTGCACGGCACGTTCCGGGCTGTTATGGGGAATTCTCAGCGTACACTGGAACGGCTGAGTTCAGCGACCACCCAGCTGCAGCAGCGTCAGGCATCGCTGACGCGGGCGGTTAGCCGATACGGCGACATTGGCGGGGATGCCGCCCGCCGCCTGAACGGTGAACTGATCCGCGTTGGCCATACCCTGTCCCGATTGGAAAGCCAGCAGGCACGCCTGACACGCGCCACCGCAACCTCGACCGCCTTGCGTGATAATCGCATGAACATCTACGGTCAGGGACTGGAAATCTATGGCATGCCGCGCGCTGCCTATGGTGCCGTTCAGCCTTCAGTAAAAAAGTACATGTCTTTTCAGGACAACATGATCGATATGGCGATCACCGCGGGTTTTAACACGAAAACCCGCGACGCGCTGGGGGAAGATATTCGTGCCTGGAGCCTGCAGTACAATCAGTCCCAGGACGATTTACAGGCAGCAAGCAGCTCACTGATTGGCAATAATATTGATGATTTGTATGATCTGCGCGCCTACCTGCCAAGTATTGCCCGCGCGGCCACGGCCACAAAAACCCCAGCAGAGCTGTGGGCGAAAGCCGCCTTTACCACCAAACAGTCGCTGGGCATCGCCGCCAAATATTTCGCCGCCGTACAGAACATCATGACCTATGGTGGCAAAGCGGGATCGTTTGAAATTGCTGACCAGGTGAAGTGGTTACCCGATTTAGCACCACAAATGGCGAATGTAGCCTAGGGTAAGGAGGCCGTTGCGGGGATGGTGGCAGCCTTACAGGTGGCAAAAATTGGGGCGAGTAGTTCAGATAAAGCGGCGAACAATTTTAATAATTTTCTCGAAAAACTGTATGCCCCAGAAACAAAAAAACGCTTTGCCGATGTGCATATCGATATTGAAAAGTCATTAATGCAGCAAAAAGCGTATGGCATTTCGCCGATTGAAGGGATGATGAATACCCTGCAAACCTATTTGGCGCAAAAAAGTCCGCAAGCCCTGGCACAATTTAAATCGGCGATGGCGGTGCAAGACAATAAGGCTCGCGATAAGGCGTTATTGGCCCTTCAGCAAAATTTTGGGTTGGGTGAACTGTTCGCCGATATGCAGGTGATGGCGTTTGTACGACCAATGCTGGTCAATATGAAGAAGTACCGCACTATCCGCGCTGAAGCCCTTAACGCCGCCAACACCGACGTGCTGGCAGGAGATTTCTCCCGCCGCCTGGCGTCGCCCATTGAGAAAATGAAACAATTGATGGTCGCCAGTGGTGATTTGGGGATCAGTATAGGGGAGCAGCGGCTTTGTTGAATAAATCAGAACTTGTAACGACTGCGCCCCATACGGGTCGATTGTTACGTGATGCGAATACTGTTCGGCATTCCTAATAGCGTGATCCGGTTAAGCGCTTTGACCATGGCCATGGCTTCACCCACCT
>NZ_JAHWCO010000219.1:0-1260 GCF_020054415.1 Candidatus Symbiopectobacterium sp.
CGAATAGTCTGGACAATGCAGCGACAATTTAATCAGTTTAAAAATCGAGTCAACAAAGCCCTGTAAAGCCCTCAATGAAAGGCCAAACACGCGTTTCATCATCAGGACTGTGGTGATGGCCATATCGGAGTAGTAGAGCGGGGCTTTGTTGAATAATAGTGAGTCATGCTGTTTTGCCGAGCCAGTTTTGGTAGAAAATGCTTGTCCCCTCAGGTGTACAGTTTTCTCATGAGGCCTAACTGCATGATTTTGCGTTGCGAGGATCCGTCGTTTCACTGGACTGCCAGCATAAAATCTATTTATTCAACAAAGCCATATTAATCGTATCCTTTATGGCTATTCGCAACAACGCCTTAGAACAACTGCATGAGAGGGGGTGACTCTTATGATCTCCACGGATTGAAAATCTGCACACCTGTCGGCTCGAAATCAGCCACGTTCCGGGTCACTACAGTCATCCCATTAACAAGAGCCGTTGCAGCAATTAGAGCATCACGTTCTCCGCGTTTATCCGGGACATGAAGCCGGGCGCAGCGCAATGCCACAGCGGTATCGACGGGGAGCGTTCTACCTGAAAACTCTGGTAATACATGTTGTTCCAGCCAGGAGCGAAGCACAGCCCCCTGTACGGCATCCCGGCGTTCAACTGACAGAATCCCAAGTTCTAACTCCATGATAGTGATCGAAGATACAAAGAGATCGGCAGCATCCATGCTTTCAGCCCATGCCAACACGTTCGAATCTATCTTCCCTATTCGCGCTTTTCGCAGTTCAGACACTACGTTGGTATCGAGAACGAACATCATGATAAATCAGCCGGCTTCGTTCCTAGCGACACACGTTGTGGCTCAAAATCAATATCAGCCGAATCCGGCATGGCTAGCGCGTCCGCGATGCTCCGGCGTTGCTTTGTCAATCTCTGATACTCCTCAATACTCAGAAGAACATGAGCAGTTTTGCCACGATCCGTGATAAACACGGGGCCATTACAGGTGGCTTTTTTTGCACGGGTAACATCCTGATTCAGCTCCCGGCTCGACAGTGTGGTGATAGTCATATTCGAATCTCCAGCAACAAAACATACGAATGTAGTAACGTTACTACATTTCCCGAGTGCTGTCAAAGGCTTTGTTGAATAAATCAGAACTTGTAACGACTGCGCCCCATACGGGTCGATTGTTACGTGATGCGAATACTGTTCGGCATTCCTAATAGCGTGATCCGGTTAAGCGCTTTGACCATGGCCATGGCTTCACCCAC
>NZ_JAHWCO010000613.1:0-1863 GCF_020054415.1 Candidatus Symbiopectobacterium sp.
ATCACGTGGTGTACGCAGTTCCAGCGGACCATCGCCGGTGGTAACAGTCTTTGTGGAGTAGCCATTGCGCGTGTTAGTTCCAGATTTGGACTGGTGCTTCTCATGCCCGAGGTGATGGGTCATTTCAGCATTAAGGGCAGCTTCAACGCTGATCTTTTTCGGCAGGCGATCAAACTGGTTGAGATGGTCAGGGGTTTTGAGATTTTTGGCCAGCTCGTTAGCCAGAGCCTGTAACTGTTTTTTGTCCATAAAGTAACCTGCTTTTGATGTTGGATTGAACATATCAAAATCAGGCAATTACACAATCTCGTGTACAGGCTCGTTGGACCATGTATGATTTCGATGTCAATATCGCTTATCAATACAACGGTAAGCGTTTTGACAACGCAACCAGTTCTTTCAATTCAGAGCAGCGCCGTCTGCCAAGCTACAGCACGGTAGATCCCGCTGTATCATATCCTGTCACCTCTCATCTCACAGTTCGTGGTAGAATCGCCAACCTGTTTGATAAAGAGTACGATACAGCATATGGCTATCAAACGGCAGGAAGAGAGTACTATCTCAACGGAAGCTACACCTTCTAACCTGCCCGCCCGCCCCACGGTTTTGGTGTTTGACTCCGGCGTGGGGGGGTTATCTGTGTATAACGAGATTCGGCAGTTGCTGCCGGATCTTCATTATATCTACGCCTTCGATAACGAAGCGTTCCCCTACGGCGAGAAACCGCAAGACTTTATCGTTGAGCGTGTGGTTCACATCGTTTCTGCGGTACAACAGCGCCATCAACCGGCTACTGTGGTTATTGCCTGTAACACCGCAAGCACCATTTCATTGCCCGCGCTGCGCGAGCGTTTTACCTTCCCAGTGGTCGGCGTTGTGCCAGCGGTGAAGCCTGCCGCAAAGTTGACACGCAATGGCATCGTCGGCGTTCTGGCGACGCGCGCCACGGTGCAACGCTCCTACACGCATGAACTGATTGCCCGTTTTGCCACGGATTGCCAGATATTGCTGCTGGGGGCGGCGGAGTTAGTGGAACTGGCGGAAGCTAAGTTGCAAGGGGATAACGTATCGTTATTGGCGTTGCAGCAAATTTTGCACCCTTGGCTGAAATTGCCTGAGCCCCCAGATACCGTAGTGCTTGGCTGTACGCACTTCCCGCTCTTGGCGGAAGAGTTACAATTGGTGTTGCCAAACGGCACGCGGATGTTGGATTCCGGGGCGGCAGTCGCCAGAAGAACCGCATGGCATCTCGCTAACCTGGAACAACCACCGGCGCTGAGCACGGAAAAGAATCTGGCTTATTGCATGACGATTACGCCTAAAGTGGCGACCCTGTGGCCCGTTTTGCAGCGTTTCGGCTTTGAATCGTTGGAAAAACTACCGCTTTAGTGGCTTTTTGGCGGAATAGTAGGCACTCGGAAATAAAATTGAAATTAGCCCTTGTCAGGGCGCGAGAAGTGTCTATAATGCGCCTCCACTGACACGGCAACAGCGACACGCGGTAGTGGTAACGGTAATAAGTAAAACAGAAAAGCCGAACGCTAAATTGAAGAAATTAACGTTGACTTTTCAGCGGTGCAGCGTAATATACGCCTCCCGCGCCACGGTAGATGTGGCAACGCTCTTTAACAATTAATCAGACAATCTGTGTGGGCACTCACAGGACTTTGTCGTAAAGCCTCAGGGCTTAAAGAAATAAAAGTCTTGAAGAGTGAACAACAGTTAATTCATTACGAACTAACAGTAATAATTCTTTGAGCATCGCTTCTCGAGTAGAAGCAAATCAAACTTTAAATTGAAGAGTTTGATCATGGCTCAGATTGAACGCTGGCGGCAGGCCTAACACATGCAAGTCGAGCGGTA
>NZ_JAHWCO010000009.1:0-1674 GCF_020054415.1 Candidatus Symbiopectobacterium sp.
GGCATACAACGATAAAATCTGGTTATCAATCCCGGTGATCCGGGTCTGGTTCTTCTTCACCAGTTGCGGTTCAAAGGAACCATCACGATCACGTGGTGTACGCAGTTCCAGCGGACCATCGACGGTGGTAACAGTCTTTGTGGAGTAGCCATTGCGCGTGTTAGTTCCAGATTTGGACTGGTGCTTCTCATGCCCGAGGTGATGGGTCATTTCAGCATTAAGGGCAGCTTCAACGCTGATCTTTTTCAGCAGGCTATCAAACTGGTTGAGATCGTCAGGGGTTTTGAGATTTTTGTCCAGCTCGTTAGCCAGAGCCTGTAACTGTTTTTCGTCCATAAAGTAACCTGCTTTTTATGTTGGATTGAACATATCAAAATCAGGCAATTACACAATCTCGTGTACAGGCTCCGTGCTGGGGTGCTTTAATCCTTCTGAAACCTCAGACGCCTATTACATACTGGCAAACGATCGCGATGAGATATGGTTTATTTGCAATCGGCATGTACGCGTTGTGGCGTTAGACGCATCGCATAAAGGTTTCAGGTATCCGCTAGACCTCTCACTTCACCACTGAGGTCTCAGACGGTCGACGAGATCTTAGGCTATTGTGTTGCCAGATGGCGCAGGCCATCTGGCAACGACAGGATTAGCGGCTAAACAGATCGCGACGTTTAGGCTTGAACGGCTGGGCAATCAGCAACAGCCCCCCCATCACCAGAAACGCACCGAAAATGACCAGCATACACTGCGGCATGACCAGTGACAGGAACTGCCATTGGCGCTCTGCACAGTCACCAGAGGCGACAAAGACGGAGGGTAGCCATTTGTCCAGCGGCAGCCATGACGGGAAGTTGACAAAGAAATCACACACGGCAAACGGCGAAGGATGCAGCATGACATTGGTATGCTCCCAGGCTAGCTTTAATCCTTCGACAGCGCTGTAGATCCACAGGAAAATTGCTGGATAGCGCAGCAGCGTTGCGGGGGCGATAGCACCCAGCAACCCGGCTCCCATCGCGCCGAACAGTGCGCTGCGCTGGTAAATACAGAGCACACAAGGTTTGAGCAACATGACATGCTGAAAATAAAGCGCGACCAATTCAAAGGCAAACGCCGTCAAAGCCATTAACAGCCAAGCACCGCGCCCACGTGAGCAGCGGTTAAGAAATCGCAACATAACGAATATTCCATGCTAAAAAAATGATCGATTTGGCGGCAAAGACGGTACAGGCAATGCCACCATCATTTCACTGAGCAAAACGTAACAATCTATTTATTTGATACTCTATTTATATATCATTTCTGCGATTGCCATCCTTTGACAGATCGCACACTACGGCTAAGCGTTGTAACCCGTTCACTATACACGATAGTTGTGCGTAGCGACGCGTCTGTGTTTACAGTTTTGGTAGCGCTATCCACAGCCATTCAGTAAGCAGTTCTGTTGTAGGCACTAATGCGAATGCAACGCACAGCCAGCCTACCAGCGTCATCACTATCGCATAGGGTAGTGCCATAACCACCATTTTGACATGGCTTTGTTGAATAAATCAGAACTTGTAACGACTGCGCCCCATACGGGTCGATTGTTACGTGATGCGAATACTGTTCGGCATTCCTGATAGCGTGATCCGGTTAAGCGCTTTGACCATGGCCATGGCTTCACCCACCTGA
>NZ_JAHWCO010000681.1:0-1436 GCF_020054415.1 Candidatus Symbiopectobacterium sp.
AAACGTGCTGCGGGCGTACGCCGATGGCCACTTTACTCGATGGAAAACGGATCTGGGCAGAAAAGAATCTGAACCAGATGTAATCTGACAGACATCTGTATAAATAATCGGTAACTGTCAGATCAGGTCTGAGCTAGTACACCTTATCCGAGTGGAACCGGCGGCAACCCCGTCCGCGTTGTATGGAAACCGTCAGGCGATTGGTCAGGAGCGGAATGATTTTTCCCGCACCGATACGAGATGGGCGCGAGTACCTGGTTGACGAAAATGCCTGCAAGCTCACCCAGAATAAAAACCTTCGCTCATCAGGTTACCTTCATCCCGCCCTGTTATCGAGGATAAAATATGGCACGCCGGAGAAGCCATAAGAACCGCGATTTTCCGCCAAACCTGCAACCGCGCAATGGCGGCTATTTTTGCTACCGTGACCCGCGCACCGGAAAAGAATATGGCCTGGGCCGCCATCGACAGGAGGCCATTACACAAGCCATCGCAGCTAATATGGCGATTTATGGCTCATCAAAACAATCACCGCTCGTTGACCGCATCAACGGGACGCAGACGACGACCGTTAGTCAATGGTCTGAGCGTTATCTGACTATACTCGAAGGACGGAAACTCAAACCGAAAACGGTGAGCGAGTACAATAAATACCTGAAAGCAGTTAACGCCAATTTAGGGGAATTTGCTCTTCAGAAAGTAGAAACCAAAGACATTGCCTCGTTCCTTAATCAGTGGGTAAAAGCAGGAAAAGTGACAATGGCGAACTGCATCAGGGCGTTGTTACGTGACCTGTTTCGTGAAGCGATTGCTGAGGGGCTACTCAAAAGCAATCCAGCCGAAGCTACGCGCAACCAGCGTGTAGAAATTCAACGTGAGCGCATAACTCTGGATGAGTGGAGGCTCATACGCAAGGCTGCGGATACATTACCTGCATGGTTCGGCCCCTGCCTTGACCTTGCTTTAGTCACCGGTCAACGTTTAGGGGATATACAGGCACTGCGCTGGGAGGATATCAAAGACGGACGTCTTTACATCAAGACGGTGAAAACAGGCACGATGCTTGCGTTTTCCGAGGCAACCCGCATCGACTGCCTCAATTTATGCCTTGCTGATGTATTGAACCAGTTCAGGGGATTAAACAACGGGGTAGCACATATCGTCGCAGACGCCAAATACAAGCAATTTGCCGCAAAAACGATATCTGCCGCTTTTTTGAAGGCGCGTCGTATATCAGGATTAATATGGGAACGCAAACCTCCCTCATTTCATGAAATCAGAAGCCTGGCGGCAAAACTCTACACCGATGAGAAAGGGGAAGAATATGCACAAAAATTGTTAGGTCACAAAAGCTCTACCATGACAGATAGGTACCGCGATGTCCGGGGGGCTGAATGGAAGCAGATTGAATAATTTCGATCGAATTTCGAGTAATT
>NZ_JAHWCO010000249.1:0-3672 GCF_020054415.1 Candidatus Symbiopectobacterium sp.
ACCGCGCTGCTTGAGGGTCTTGTTATAAGAGGGCCAGTTGGTGATTTTAAAATTTTGTTTTGCCATGGAGACCTGATTTTGAAACAACTGTGGTGATCTGCTCCGATGATTACCCAAAAGTTCTATTTATTCAACAAAGCCATGCTACTTGTGAAAAAGATGGGCAATAAACGATCTGGTAAGAGTTCTTACCACTAGGCTTTTCGTGATAATACCTTTAAGTTATGTGAGAAGTATCACATAATTACTAAAATTATTCTCTGGTCGCGTTGTGTGTTTGAGGGATTAGGCGGTACAGTTGCGAGGATTTAGGAATAATCCTATGCTTCCTGATGCAGTGATTTAGGTTGTCATACGGGGTAAATGGATAAGCGAGTTGGGCAGCAAAAGAAGTTGGTTGTAGCATGTGATTGTCGTAATAAGAAAGTAAAGTAACAAAAGATAGTCTCTGGCACCGAATGCTTTCATGCCATCAATGGCGAGTGATTTTTAACCGGGCGATAGCCTCTATCCCCCAACTTATGCTTTGAACATAGCCTGTCGAGATGGGAAATATGGGTACCTATGAATTACTCAAGCACATTTATGACATAAATCTGTCTTATCTGTTACTGGCACAACGTTTAATCAACGACGAAAAAGCTTCTGCAATGTTCCGTTTAAGTATTGATGAAACCATGGCAGATACTCTTATGCATCTTACACTGCCTCAGATGGTGAAACTGGCAGAAACCAATCAACTGATTTGTCATTTTCGCTTTGACGATCACAACACGATCAAGTTATTAACACAAGAATCCCGTGTGGATGATTTACAACAAATCCATACTGGAATTTTGCTGTCGAGTCACTTATTAAACCAGTTATCTTCGAAAGACGATAATTTGCCTAAGAAAAGGGCATAATAATGACGGAAAAGAGTATTGTGCAGGAAGCAAAAGACATCCAGTTAGCGATGGAATTGATCTCTCTGGGTGCTCGATTGCAGATGTTGGAAAGTGAAACACAATTAAGTCGTGGGCGTTTAATTAAACTTTATAAAGAGCTCCGGGGGAGCCCACCTCCAAAAGGAATGTTACCCTTTTCCACGGACTGGTTCATGACTTGGGAACAGAATATTCATTCTTCCATGTTTTATAATGCGTACGCTTTTTTGTTAAAGACCAGTCGTTGTAATGGTGTTGAAGCCGTTATCAAAGCCTACCGTCTTTATCTTGAACAGTGCGCACCCAACAATGATACGCCGTTACTTGCCTTGACCCGCGCCTGGACATTGGTGCGTTTCGTGGATAGCGGTATGTTACAGTTGTCGTCGTGCAATTGTTGCAACGGGATGTTTATTACGCATGCTCATCTGCCGAAAAACAGTTTTGTTTGCAGCTTGTGTCAGCCCCCCTCCAGAGCGGTAAAAAGACGTAAACTTTCACCGAATCTTGCCGATATACTAGGATGAACCGGTAAAGCATGCTGTCTGAGCCTAGTGGCGGTTGTGAGTCTGTCTCAGCCCGTGTTGTTTCGGGCTGAGTACATCCCTCCTCAAGAAATTCCTGCTCGACGAATGTCTTACCTCAGCTTCCACCCGCGATTTGTTATAAGGAATTCTTGTGCTTGTTATATTGGGTTATCTCGTAATAATAGGTTCGATACTGGGTGGTTACCTCATGGTTGGCGGGTCGCTGGGCGCGCTGTATCAGCCCTCGGAACTGCTGATTATCGGTGGTTCGGCGATGGGCGCGTTTATCATCGGTAACAACGCCAAAGCCATTAAAGGTACGGTTCGCGCCCTCCCTCAATTGTTCAAAGGATCCAAATATAGCCGGGATCTCTATATGGATCTGATGGCGCTGTTGTTTCGTCTGATGGCGAAATCGCGTCAGCAGGGGATGCTTTCTCTGGAAGGTGATATCGACAGTCCGCGTGAGAGCGAGATTTTCTCCAGCTACCTTCGTGTGATCGCCGACAGTCACGTCATTGAATTCATCACCGACTATATGCGCCTGATGATCAGCGGCAACATGAATGCGTTCGAAATCGAAACGCTAATGGACGAAGAAATCGAAACGCTAGAGCACGAGCTCGAAGTGCCGGCAATGAGTCTGAACCTGATGGGGGATGGACTTCCTGCGTTTGGTATCGTTGCGGCGGTTATGGGGGTAGTGCACTCCTTGGCCTACGTCGATCGTCCTGCTGCTGAACTGGGGATAATGATTGCGCATGCCATGGTGGGGACGTTCCTAGGGATCTTGCTGGCATACGGCTTTGTTTCGCCACTGGCATCACTGCTGCGTCAAAAGAATTCGGAAAAGGTAAAAGTTCTGCAATGCATCAAGGTGACGCTGCTCTCCAGCTTGAACGGTTACGCGCCGCAGATTGCCGTTGAGTTTGGGCGTAAAACGCTGTACTCCACAGTCCGTCCGACCTTCACCGAGATGGAAGAACATATTCGTCGTGTGAAAGCACCGGCTCAGCAGGCTGCGGAAAGTGACTAATGAAACATCAGCATCCGATAATACGCAAGAAAAGGAAGTCTAGCCACGCGGCGCACCATGGCGACTCATGGAAAATCGCTTATGCTGACTTTGTGACCGCTATGATGGCGCTATTTTTGGTAATGTGGCTTATCGCCACCGCCAGCCCATTACAATTGACGCAGATTGCCGAATATTTTCGGACTCCGCTCAAAGTCGCGTTAACGTCGGGCTCTCACGTCAGTGAAGACAGTAGCCAGATTCCCGGTGGGGGCAATGATTATACTCAGCAGGAAGGTGTCGTCAAGCGTGAACCTGAGATGCCTCCTGAAGCCAATCAGCGCGACAGACTCGATGACATCCGCTTGAACAAATTGCGCGAGCAACTGGAACAGCTGATCGAATCTGACCCGCGCCTCAGAGCGTTACGTCCGCATTTGCTGATTGAAATGGTCGATGAAGGGTTACGTATCCAGATCATTGATAGTCAAAACCGGCCCATGTTCAAAACCGGCAGTGCGCAGGTTGAGCCCTATATGAGCCATATCCTGCGTGCGGTAGCCCCCATTCTTAATGATATCCCCAATAAGATCAGCCTTTCAGGTCATACTGATGACGTACAGTACGCCCAGGGGCAGCGTGGCTACAGTAACTGGGAGCTGTCTGCGGATCGCGCAAATGCCTCCCGGCGTGAGCTGATTGCGGGCGGTCTGTCTGATGGCAAGGTTCTGCGCGTGGTAGGCATGGCAGATACCATGAGTCTAAAACAGGCCGCGAACAAAAACGACTCCATCAACCGCCGGATCAGCTTGATGGTGCTTAACCGTGATGCGCAGCGAGCCATTGAGCAAGAAAACAGCGAAAGCCGCGCGATTGATATCGACAAAGCGGAAACTTTGCAAAATTTGCCTGCCGAGAACACTAAACCTGACGAGCCGGCTGCCGACAATAGCAATAACGGTGCAAGCAATGCGCAGGTCTCGGGGGGGCGCCACGGGCGTGGGGCCAACGAACAGCGCGCCTTCCGGTAGCAGCAACACCAGTTCGAGCAGTACCACAATCAATAACATGTACTAGCTCAGACCTGATCTGACAGTTACCGATTATTTATACAGGTGTCTGTCAGATTACATCTGGTTCAGATTCTTTTCTGCCCAGATCCGTTTTCCATCGAGTAAAGTGGCCATCGGCGTACGCCCGCAGC
>NZ_JAHWCO010000414.1:0-1729 GCF_020054415.1 Candidatus Symbiopectobacterium sp.
GCTGCGGGCGTACGCCGATGGCCACTTTACTCGATGGAAAACGGATCTGGGCAGAAAAGAATCTGAACCAGATGTAATCTGACAGACACCTGTATAAATAATCGGTAACTGTCAGATCAGGTCTGAGCTAGTACATATTATTCAACAAAGCCCGTTTGATGCTACATCAACTCATTGAATACACGACCCAGAATTGGAAAGCATAAAGACAGAAAAAAACCAGAAAACAGAACAACGTGATGCCGTGAACATGAACGCGATATCTGGTCCGTGATTCAGTCAGAACAAAATGCCTGGCATTGAAGCCAGGCATAAACGCAATAGATAAGATCAAGGCGTTATCGCACGACCCGTGCGGCGATCCAGGCAGCGGTCGCTATTGGCTTCCCAATAGGCATTAACGTTGCTGCTGGTATTACATTTCTCTTGCAAATCAATGGATTTGTCGAACTTGTCGAATTCTTTCTCTCTGCGGTTATTCACTTTGTTACGCAGTGAACGGGTGCTATCCCATTGCTCTTTGCTTTGACGCGCCGCTTCTTTGGAGAGCGCACTATCGTCTGATTCCACAATGATGTGGCGGGTATCTGCGAGAGCATTAGCCTGCCATGCACCGGCCAAAACGACCAGCGACAGGGGGAACAGTGCACGTCGCAGTAATTTGAGGGTTTGATGGTTCATGTTTCATCCTGACGAACTAAAGGGTGATGACCCGCGATGTTTCCAAAAACGCGCTGATTACGCGGGTGTTAGCATCGCAACAAAAACACTATAGCATTCTTGTCTACAATAACTCTATAACATCACGCGCATCCTGTGACACCGACAAGGGAGATAAGTTTTATGCGTCTCGGTGTACGCTCAACCCCGCATAGGATTGGCTCACCGGCATCATCTCCAACGTATTGATGTTGACGTGTGCAGGCAGCGTTGCCACCCAGAACACTGCTTCAGCAACGTCCTCTGCGGTTAACGGCTGAGTGTTGTCGTAGGTTTTGGAAACCTTGTCCTCATTGCCTTTGAATCTGACCGATGAGAATTAGGTGCCGCCAACCAGCCCTGGCTCGATATTGGTAACACGTACTTTAGTGCCGAAAAAATCAGCACACAGGCCCAGGCTAAACTGGCGCACAAATGATTTGGTGGCACCATAAACGTTCCCGCCAGCATAGGGCCAGTTGCCTGCGGTTGAGCCGATATTGATCACATGGCCCTGATTGCGCTTAACCATTTCAGGCAACACAGCGCGGGTCATGTATACTAACCCTTTGTTATTGGTGTCGATCATCGTTTCCCAATCATCCAACTGGGTGTTATAAGCGTACTCTAACCCAAGCGCCAACCCAGCGTTGTTGACCAGCACGTCAACATTGCGCCACTCGGCGGGCAGGGCGGCAATCGCGCTTTCAAACGATTTACGATCGCGCACGTCAAAGGTCACCGTATACACTGACTCACCCAGCTCAGCCTTCAGTGCATCCAGACGATCCTGAAGTCGACCGCTGGCAATAACGCGGTGGCCCGCCTGAATGAATTTACGCGTAATCGCTGTACCGAAACCCGCTGTTGCGCCAGTAACAAAAATAATCATGTGTACTAGCTCAGACCTGATCTGACAGTTACCGATTATTTATACAGGTGTCTGTCAGATTACATCTGGTTCAGATTCTTTTCTGCCCAGATCCGTTTTCCATCGAGTAAAGTGGCCATCGGCGTACGCCCGCAGCAC
>NZ_JAHWCO010000611.1:0-2887 GCF_020054415.1 Candidatus Symbiopectobacterium sp.
ATACTCTCGCCGCCGTTGGTGATGGCGACGACCTCGCCCATATTGGGGTGTCTGAAGGTCAGCACCCGTGCGTTATCCAGTTTCATTGAATACCCTCCATATTTTTGCTGTCCAGCACAACCACGGTAAAACCCAGCGCGCGCATCCGGTCGTGTTCCCGAAGTTGATCTGCCCGTGGCTTCTCGCCAGGCGCTTTGCATTCAACGAAAACGAGACGGCCACCAGGTAGCAGTACCAGCCGATCAGGAACAGAGCGGCGTCCGGGGGACACAAACTTGTAGGCAATACCGCCCGCTTTTTTCACTTCCGCTACAAGGTGCTTTTCGATGGTGGATTCACGGATGTAAGCCATCGGTAACCGCCCTACGTTTTTCGCGAATGTTTTGCATGATGCAAAAGTCAGAGCGGTTTTCGCTCCACATTTGGTTTAGCGGGTTACGCGCTGACCGGTTTGCTTTTGTCCATACCTTTGCAGCGCGGCGGTAATCGCCCTCGCGTTCAATTTGTGCAGCTTCACGCGCAGCACGGAAATAAAGCGGATTGTCATTTTTTTTAAAAGACATAAGGGTTACTCCTTACGGTAGCGGTAGGCCTCGAACCCGCCAGCAGACAGTGGTAGGTCTAAAGCCCATGCGGGGTTAGTTGCGAGCCGGATGCTCAGGTGTTCGTGGGAGTAATCAGAATGGTCTGGCGCCTCCGTTAAAATCTCGTCATGCACCGTCAGTATGATGTCGTAACCGTTGTCCTCCACACCGGGCATATTCGCGGCCATCACATCACGGGCGGTAGCCTGGGTTACGTTCTCTGCCAGCTTGCCGCCGTAGGTTTGCAGGCGTTGCCATTTCCGGCTGTAGGTGTTGATGCCCATGTAGCTGATCTTGCCGCTGTCGTCGATACGTGCGCCGGGATAACAGACCGCCCGGCCAGAGGGAAGCTGAATACGTAGCCAGCTTCCGTCGCGGCGAAGCTTTAATTTGCGGCAGGAAATGGTTATGCCGGGTGTGGCAATGGCGCGGCGGGTGGCCTGGTCGATCTCCTTCCAGAAGCTGAATGTTGCCGTGTGGGCTTCGCGCCAGAGGCGTTTAAAAGAGTCGCAAACAACATAAGCGCGTTTTGACAATCCGTAGGTTCGCTTCTGTTTTACCGACCATTCATATGCACGGATAGCTTCATCCAGAATGTTGCGCGGAATATTGGCGATAGCGGCGGAGGCCATTTCTTCGAGGTCGATGTTGTACGCCAGCGAGAACGTCAGAAATGCGCCAACGCCCCCTTCATAGCCCAGCGCCAGCTCCTGCACTTTGCCGACCTGACGCTGATCTTTGTCCACTTCATCCGGGTGGACGCCGAAAGATTTTGCATAGGCCAGTTTGTACAGGTCATGGCCAACGCGGATCGCCTCGCCTTTTTCATCGGTACCGATGATGGTGTCATAATCCCGGAACGCCTGTAGCTTCCACTTCTCCCCGGCTAACCACGCCAGTACCCGCCCCTCGATGTTGCTAAGGTCAGATACCACCAGTTTTTTACCGGCGGGGGCCATGATGCAGCCGCGCAACGCTGAACTGGTCAACTGCATCACATCGTCGTAAAGCAGGTCGGCGCACCCGGCTTTCAGTGCTTCAATACCACAGTCAATGTCGGCTTGTTTTAGCATTGGTCTGGGTAAATTTTGCGGCTGAAATAATCGCCCGGCCCATCGCCCGGTACGCGACGCGCCACAAAATTGCAGAGTTCCGCGCAGGCGTCCGTCGCGGCTGACGCCTTTCATCAGGGTTTTGTATTTACTGGTGCTGGTGGAGCTGGCCTGTAGGCGGATAGCGAGTAATTCACGAAGTTCAAACGGTAAATCAGGATCGTTAACCCGGCGCTGCAAGGTGCTGGCCTGCATATCGGGCAGTTCGATACCAAAGGCTTCTGCTATGTGTTTCAGCATGGCGTCACGCTGTGTTGCCGCTTGCACCGCGTTGTCCGTGAGCTCCCGCGTTCGTTTGGCCAGAACCTTCTGTTCACTGTCAACCGCCGTCACCGCTGCTTCTGCGAGGGGGACATCCATGAATACGCCGCGATCATTGATACGCTGATCACGATGCCAGAGCGCCAGTTCCTGACCTGAGTAATTCCAGGCAGGTAGCTTTTTGTCGATCTCACGCATGGCATCAATATCCAGTCCGGCGTACTCAACGAATCGCTGCCACTCGACAGGGTGTGTTTTGGCGGTAGCGCGGCGGATAGCGCTGTTTTTGGGTCGAGGCTTGCAGAATAGCTGGATCAGTTGCTTACCAGCCTTATCCTTGGCTTTATCCTGCGAAACACTGAGAATGTCACACAGATCGCCCAGCGATCCCGGCAGGCCGTGCGCCAGCGCCCTGACCATTGTATCCCGCCAGCGCTCAACGCCACCGGCAGCTATACCCGGCATGGCGTGATTTAATACCATGCGGTCGAAATATGAATTATGGGCGTAAATCAGCCCATCAGGATTGGCTAATGCGGTTCGGAGCGCCGTGGGCATGGGCTTTCCGCGGGTCACGTCCCATACCTGCACGGGGTCAGTATCAATAGCCCAGGCAAACAGCATGATCTCAGCCTCCTCTGTATACGCATGGGTACCGTTTTTGATAGGCACCTCGCTGAAGGTTTCAAGATCGAGATAAAGACGTTCAGGCATGACCATGCCTCCGTATTAAAATCGGTTACAAAAAGCCCCTGGCAGAGCAGGGGCTGGGATAAATTAGCGGGGTAGTTTTGGCGGTATGTATTTGCCGATACGTGATTCTATTGTTGGTAAAACACACATGCTGTCGTTGAACCGGTCGTGCAGAAGGTATACCAGTTTTGAGTCCATGACCTCGAGGGCAGGACGCAGACGGGATCGCCAGATTTC
>NZ_JAHWCO010000529.1:0-8512 GCF_020054415.1 Candidatus Symbiopectobacterium sp.
AGCCCAGCGATGTTCGACATAAGCCACGATGTCGTGGGTATGATGGAAGAGATGTTGAGATAAATAGCTGATTAAGAGCGCAGTCTTTTCAGCACAAAGCCGACTTGCAGACCCACCGTTTTCAGGTTTAAGTTTGCGAATGTTGACGTAATCATTTATATGTTGGTTTACCGTCGTTTCGTGCAGACGCAGAGCTTGCGCAATCATCGCAGAGCTCCAACCTTCGGAGGCCAGCAGGACGGCTTTGATGCGATCACAAACACGCTTATCACGACTGGTGTCATGAAGGTGTTCGAGTTCGGCTTTTTGCTTGTCGGTAATAAATATCTTCATAGCGGGTGAGCATGATCTTCTTACCGCGTAAAATCAATCATCTTCAATGATCACGGGTATAGATATTCAGAAGTAAAATTAGGTGTAAAAAATCTGTCACTGAAGGACACAGATAAATAACGTATATCAACGAATAAAAAAGGGCCTAGCCATTAGCTAACCCCTTCATAACTAAAATATTTTTGATGTCGCGTTAGCGAACTCTTAGTTAAGACGCTCTTTGATACGAGCAGACTTACCAGTGCGCTCACGCAGGTAATACAGTTTAGCCTGGCGTACTGCACCACGACGTTTCACAGTGATGCTGTCAACAACCGGAGAGTGAGTCTGGAATACACGCTCTACGCCTTCGCCGTTAGAAATTTTGCGAACAGTGAATGCAGAGTGCAGACCGCGGTTACGAATAGCGATAACCACGCCCTCGAATGCCTGCAGACGTTTTTTGCTACCTTCAACGACCCATACCTTCACTTCCACGGAATCACCCGGACGAAATGCAGGTACGTCCTGTTTCATCTGCTCTTGTTCAAGCTGCTTAATAATGTTGCTCATAATATGTCTCTTACCCTAGGTAAACTGATACATGGGTACGCGCACCGAAGTGCAACGCCCTAATCCTCTCGTTGCTCAGGCTGATGTTCACGCTGGAACTCAGTCAGCAACTCCGTTTGCTCGTCAGTCAGAGCTAGTCTTTTCAGAAGTTCAGGTCTTCTAAGCCAAGTTCGGCCAAGCGACTGCTTTAATCGCCAGCGACGTATTTCAGCATGGTTTCCCGACAGTAACACCGGGGGAACCTCCACGCCTTCCAGCACTTCAGGACGAGTGAAGTGTGGACAATCCAACAGCCCATCTACAAAGGAGTCCTCTTTCGCAGAAGATTCATGCCCCAGCACACCGGGAATAAAACGGGATACCGAGTCGATAAGCACCATTGCTGGCAACTCACCGCCACTGAGAACGTAATCCCCGATTGACCATTCTTCATCAATTTCGGTTCTGATTACGCGCTCGTCAATCCCTTCATACCGGCCGCACACCAAAATCAGTTTCTGATGCGTTGCTAGCTGCCGTACGCCCTGTTGATCCAGCTTACGGCCCTGAGGTGATAAATAAATCACCCTGGCACCGTCGCCTGCCGCGGCCTTTGCTTCATGAATGGCATCCCGCAAGGGTTGCACCATCATCAGCATACCGGGGCCGCCACCATAAGGGCGATCGTCCACGGTACGATGCCGATCGTAGGCGAAATCACGGGGATTCCAACACGTTACGTTCAGCAGGCCATTTTTTACTGCCCGACCAGTGACTCCATAATCAACCACTGCGCGAAACATCTCTGGAAACAGGCTAATCACCCCAATCCACATTTTTGCGTTCCACTCAGTTCGTTCGTTTGATTCAGAGCTCAAAAACTCGGGTCCCAATCTACTTCAATCGTTTTCGTAGAAAGGTCTACGTGCTTGATAACCTGTCCGGTCAGAAACGGAATCAACCGTTCCTTCGCGCCGAAGGCATCTTTCAGGTTAGCTTTGACCACCAGCACATCGTTAGAACCGGTTTCCATCATATCAATGACTTTTCCCAGCTGATATCCCGCAGATGTAATGACTTCGCAGCCAAAAAGATCCTTCCAGTAATATTCACCTTCCTCCAAATCAGGAAGCTGTTCAGAATCTACAACGATCTCAGCGTTCGTTAATAAATTTGCCGCATCGCGATCATCAACACCTTTTACTTTGATGATCAGAGCCTGATTGTGGTGTTTCCAGCTTTCGATCTCGACAATCTGCCAAGATCCCTGAGACTGGATATACCAAGGCTGGTAATCAAAAATGCTTTCGGTTTCTTCGGTGGAGGAAAACACTCTGAGCCAACCCCGAATACCATACGTTGACCCCACTTTTCCCATCACGATGGGATTAACAGGGGATGACGGGTTAAGTTGCTTGCTCATTGTCACCACCGCAGCAGATTACGCAGCTTTTTTAGCATCTTTGATCAGCGCAGAAACGCGATCAGAGATAGTTGCACCTTGGCCAACCCAATGTGCAATACGGTCCAGATCCAGACGCAGAGCTTCGGCTTTACCGGCTGCGATCGGGTTGAAGAAACCGACGCGCTCGATGAAACGACCGTCGCGTGCATTGCGGCTGTCAGTCACGACGACTTGATAGAACGGGCGTTTTTTCGCGCCACCACGTGCCAAACGAATTATTACCATAACATCCTCTTTAGTCAATAAAACAGCGAAGCCCCATCGAGGAACGGGGCCCGGGTGTCATATAAAAAGCCCGAAGATTTTACTCATTTTGGCGCAAAAAGCAATCTAAAGCGCCAACTTGCACTGCCAAGAGCAAAAAAATCGCGATTAACGCCCCGGGAAACCCGGCGGCATCATGCCTTTCATGCTACGCATCATTTTTGCCATACCGCCATTTTTAATCATACGCTGCATGTCATCAAACTGTTTTAACAAACGGTTGACGTCTTGCACCTGCATACCTGACCCAGTGGCGATACGACGCTTGCGTGACCCTTTGATGATTTCCGGCTTGGCACGTTCCTGTTGTGTCATCGAGTTGATGATTGCTTCCATACGCACCAGCACTTTGTCATCCATTTGAGATTTCACGTTGTCCGGCAGCTGTCCCACGCCCGGCAGCTTGCTCATCATGCTGGCCATGCCACCCATGTTACGCATCTGCTTAAGCTGATCGAGGAAGTCGGTTAAATCAAAACCATCCCCTTTCTTCAGCTTTTTCGCCAGTTTTTCCGCCTGATAGCGGTCAACCTTGCTTTCAATATCTTCGATCAGGGAAAGCACATCCCCCATACCGAGAATACGCGACGCAATACGTTCGGGATGGAACGGCTCCAAGGCTTCTGTCTTTTCGCCAACGCCGAGGAATTTAATCGGTTTGCCGGTAATATGACGAATTGACAGCGCCGCACCGCCGCGCGCATCACCATCAATTTTAGTCAAAATCACACCGGTAAGCGGCAGTGCCTCATTAAAGGCTTTTGCGGTATTGGCCGCATCCTGACCGGTCATGGCGTCAACCACAAACAGTGTTTCAACAGGCTTGATGGCCGCATGCACCTGCTTGATTTCGTCCATCATCGCTTCGTCAACGTGCAGACGGCCGGCAGTATCCACCAGCAGCACATCGTAAAACTTCAGCTTGGCGTGTTGTAACGCGCGGTTAACGATATCAAGCGGTTTTTCGTGCGCGTCGGAGGGGAAGAAATCCACCTCGACCGTTTGAGCCAGGGTTTCCAACTGTTTGATCGCCGCAGGGCGGTATACGTCCGCGGAAACCACCAGCACTTTCTTCTTGTGCTTCTCACGCAGGAACTTGCTCAGCTTACCCACGCTGGTGGTTTTACCCGCCCCTTGCAAACCCGCCATCAACACCACGGCCGGCGGTTGAGCTGCCAGATTCAAGGCTTCGTTGGTTTCTCCCATCGCGGCAACAAGTTCGTTTTTGACGATCTTGATGAATTCCTGGCCCGGCGACAGGCTTTTGTTTACTTCATGCCCGACGGCACCTTCCTTGACCCGGTTGATAAAATCACGCACCACAGGGAGCGCCACATCTGCTTCAAGTAAGGCCATACGCACTTCGCGCAGGGTGTCTTTGATGTTATCTTCAGTCAACCGTCCGCGGCCACTGATGTTGCGCAATGTGCGCGAGAGTCTGTCAGTTAAGTTATCAAACATTATCTTGTGCTCAACGAAAGGCGGGCCGCATACGCGACACTCTGGACAAATATGGCTGATTATACCATGAAAGACGAAACGATTGCTGTGAAGCGCGACGATAACCGGTTGGTGTGTGACGAGACAACCGCTATACTGGCACTCCCTATCACTTCAACAGCCGCTCAATGTGTTGATCACTATGCCACTCTTTGCCATTACAGCGTTAGTCGCCTACTCAATCAGCCTAGGACTGATTATTCCTGGCCTATTGCGCAAACAGAGTGCCTACCGTCGGTTGGCGATGATCTCTGCGGCAGTGGCCCTGATCTGCCACGCCATTACGCTCTATCACCGCATTTTTGATGTGCAAACCGGGCAGAATCTTAGCTTGTTGAATATCGGCTCTACCATCAGCATGATGATATGCACCGTGATGACGGTTGTTGCGTCGCGCAATCGTGGCTGGTTTCTGTTGCCTATCGTTTACGCGTTTGCGCTTATTAATCTGGCCTTTGCCAGCTTTTTGCCCGGTGAGTTTATAACGCATCTGGAAAAAACGCCGGGGTTGCTGTTCCATATCGGGCTGGCGTTGTTCTCTTATGCCACCCTGATTATTGCAGCGCTCTATGCGCTGCAATTAGCACTGATCGATTATCTGCTCAAAAACAAAAAGCTGAGCATCGTTTCTGAAATGCCGCCGCTGTTGAGCATTGAGCGCAAAATGTTTCATGTCACGCAAATTGGCGTCATCCTGCTGACGATGACGTTGTGCAGCGGTTTGTTTTACATGGATAACATCATTGAGAACAAAGAGAATCTGCACAAGGCGCTGTTCTCCTTGTTTGCCTGGTTCAATTATATTCTGCTGCTGTGGGGGCATTACCATGAAGGGTGGCGCGGACGCCGAGTAGTATGGTTCAGCATGGTGGGCACACTGTTACTGACGCTGGCCTACTTCGGCAGCCGTGTTATCCAGCACTTTGTTGCACAGTAATACGCTTTATCCGTGACGATATGCAAACAAAATCTATGGTCACCCCCATTTTTGCAACACTGATTTTTGACTAATGGTGGGTCGTGTATTCAATATGTTGATTGCAGTGTGAAATATCCGGTTTTGGATGTGGAATACAGTGGCTAAAGTTGATGTAAGATGCCCGTTTTGTGAACAGACATCTCCTGTGAAAAAACACGGTTATGGCAAAAGTGGCCATCAGCGTTACCGTCGTCAGTCATACAAACACGGATAGCTACAGGGATTACAACGACGAACTTCCAAAAGTAAAACACATTGTTAGCAAGCTGTATACACAGCGTATTGAGCGTACACATCTGACACTGCGTAACCGATCGCAACGGCTCAATCGCAAGACGCTCGGATATTCAAAATCATCCGAAATGCACGATAGGATCATCGGTACTTACATCTAACGCGAGTACTACGTTTGATGCTACATCAACTCATTGAATACACGACCCACATAACCCGGTAACCGACTATCTTGCGAAGGGCCTCTGTTCCACATACAACCTAGGAATATTAATAAAAATCAGTGAGTAACGTCGCTATATTGAAAATTGTTAATTTTTCTATTAAACCTATATTGCCCTGACAAAAAATGCGATATGTTACCTGAACCCCGGCGATGCAGAGCCATTGAGCAGGGGCATAATAAGAGGACAGGATGATGGCAGATGAGTTGCAGAACAAACTCGTTACTGCGTTAACGTCTCTGCGCGATCAGGGGAAAACGCCGACACAGGCCGTCGAGCATATGATTCAGGCATTGGGCGGGCATTATCATGATATTTCCCGCATTAGTGTTTTAAATGCCAAACTGATTGCCTATGTGCTGTATACGGTTTATCAGGGAAAGATCTCCGTCCATGAGTTGGCGGTGTTATTGTGCAATATGTGTTATGGCGGGCCTGATATCGCTCTGGCGCTTCGGACCACCTTTACCATGCTGGATGCGCAGGCGATTGGGGCGCTGCTGCTGGATACGCAGGTTTACCCTGAGAGTGAAAAACAGCAGGTGCACCATGCGTTGCACTATGCAAAATTTTCTGTACCTGAATGCGATCAGGCGGTGGAGGCGCTTTACTCCGCTTGACACAACAACGGTGTTGCCGCCATCCCTGCTTCCGGTGTGAGAACCTTTACTGACCTCCCTCCTGGGCACCATAAGGCCCGTATCGCCAATAACAGCACCGCGTAATCCTGCGTTCCTTTTTATAAGAATCGCTTTTTTTTCTTCTCTCGGATCTTTTTCATGCTGATCGACGGCAATCTGTTACGCATAATTATGTGTGTCTGTGTGATTTTGTGATTTTGTGGTTTTACTCCCTGATTGCATGAACAGCGCCCATGGTACGCAACATTACTTTAAGGCGTCATTGCAGTCTGGGGGTTAAAATGCGCGAGGTTGTTCGCTACCGCAGTATTCATGGGGATGATTATAGCCATGTGTGGGTGGTTGGGGATCTTCATGGCTGCTATCAACAATTGAAGCAGCAATTGATTGCACGAAAATTTGATGAACGTTGTGACTTGCTGATAGCCGTTGGCGATCTTATTGATCGCGGAACAGACAGCGCGGCATGTCTGGCACTGTTGGATGCTCCCTGGTTCATTTCAGTGGCAGGTAATCATGAATGTATGGCGTATGCTGCGTTGCAAGGAGAACGCAGTGACCACTGGTGCAACAATGGCGGTGACTGGTATTTCGAGTTGAGTCCGATACGCCGTCATTCCATCGATCGAATGATCCAACTGACGGCGTCACTTCCACATGTTCTGGAAGTTAACGTGCAAACGCGCCTTCATGTTATTGCTCATGTGGATTATCCCTCCACGCGCTATGATTTTGGCCTGCCCGCCAATGTGGATGATGTCGTGTGGGGGCGCAGGCGGTTGCAACGAGCGCAGCCTGGCGACTATCAGCGGATCGAGGGAGCAGACCGTTTTATCTTCGGACACACGCCGCTTAAAAAGGTGTGCGCCTATGCCAATCAAATCTATCTCGATACGGGGGCCGTTTATGGTGTACCTCTTTCCATGGTGCGTTTGCGCTAGCAGGATGCCTGTTCTGCGCTTTATTTTTTCCTCCTACACCCCGTTGTTTTCCTCCGTGATAGTGGCCCTTGCACTCGCTGATATGCTCGTTCTTGACCTCGCTGTGGCGTAATGAAATAGCGCCGTGACGTGATTATTATCGCCCAATGAACAAAATGCTGTTCATACTGCAACCGCTCTAGGGTAGCACCGGGAAGCAATGTTGGCGTTTATAACAGGAAAGGATGATGAATATAACCATTTATCCCGCTCAGAAAGCAGATGCTGGCGTGATCTTGGATATGATTATTGAGCTAGCGGAATATGAACTTTCCCGTAATCAAGTGATTGCGACGCGGGAAGACATTGAAAAACGCTGTTTGGCTCTGATACGCGCACAGAAGCCTTGATTTGTGCCATTGATGGAGTACCGGTTGGGTACGCGGTATTCTTTATGAGTTACTCTACCTGGTTGGGCAAAAACGGTATTTATCTTGAAGATCTCTATGTAGCCAAACGTTTCCGTCAGCATGGTGCGAGCAAAGCGCTGTTAGCGCATGTGGCAAAATTGGCCAAAGAGCGTGGCTGTGCTCGCCTGGAGTGGAGCGTACTGGATTGGAACCAGCCTGCTATCGATTTTTACGACAGTATTGGTGCTAACGCGCAAAGTGAATGGATTCGCTATCGTTTGGACGAGCAAGGCATTGAGAATTTTTTGCGTAAACATGTCAGTGCGTGAATTTAAACTGGCTCGTGATCCGGTGGCCCGCAGAGAGGCCACCGGACGGATGTTATACACCGAGCTTCTTGTGGTACTCCGCACGGGTTTTTTTCAGATTATCTGTCGCGGTTTTCGCTTCAGATAATTTTCCTGCGTCCACCAGTGCAATGGCATCATCGAGTTGCGTAATCAACTTGCCCAAACCTTCGTTAAATATCTGACTGTCAGGCCCTTTGTTAAACTCGGGATCGGCTTTGGCCTTGGTGGCGTGTTCCTTCATGGTCTGTAACTCAGATTTTAGCGTAGCCGCATCGTTGGCGCTGTTGGCACCTTTAAAGCTACCTGCCATGGCACGCATTTCCTCTTTCACCGATGCCTGACTGGTCAACGGCAGTGCCAGCGTGACGCTCGCTAATGCGATGCTTACTGCAATCATTGCTCTTTTCATTGCTTACTCCTGTTGGGGGATGCTTTACCGGAAAGGATTACCTTGTCGTTTTGTTATTGTTATGTGAAAGAGTATTCATGAGTCTGTGAGCGTGGTCAAATGGTATATATGGTTGGTCGTGTATTCAATATGTTGATTGCAGTGTGAAATGTCCGGTTTTGGATGTGGAATACAGTGGCTAAAGTTGATGTAAGATGCCCGTTTTGTGAACAGACATCTCCTGTGAAAAAACACGGTTATGGCAAAAGTGGC
>NZ_JAHWCO010000204.1:0-2965 GCF_020054415.1 Candidatus Symbiopectobacterium sp.
ATGTTGAATACAGTGGCTAAAGTTGATGTAAGATGCCCGTTTTGTGAACAGACATCTCCTGTGAAAAAACACGGTTATGGCAAAAGTGGCCATCAGCGTTACCGTCGTCAGTCATGCAAACACGGATGGCTACAGGGCTTATAACGACGAACTTACAAAAGTAAAACACATTGTTAGCAAGCTGTATACACAGCGTATTGAGCGTGCACATCTGACACTGCGTAACCGATTGCAGCGGCTCAATCGCAAAACTCTCGGATATTCAAAATCATCCGAAATGCACGATAGGATCATCGGTACTTACATCGAACGCGAGTACTACGTTTGATGCTACATCAACTCATTGAATACACGACCCAATAGAACTTATTTCAATACAACCCTGTCATAGTGAGAACATGTTGATATTGTTGGCATTGGGCGGGTGCCAATGCGGTGATGAAAGGGCGGGTCCCGAGTGGTCTCATTAAGGTATTGATTGAGTATTACGGTTATAGGGGAGCAAGGCGCATGGGAAGCCAAACGAGAACACTGCGTCAGATGGCGGCGTGCACGGCAATTATTCTGGGGTTGGCAGGATGTGCCGATAAAGACAGCAAACCCGCCCCAATCAGCAGCGTAGGCGGTCAGTGCAATAGCAGCAGCCGCGGTGGAGTGCTCGCGACTGCGCCTTCTAATATATCGTCTTCCGGTGATGCGCCGATTACCACGCGCGATGGCCGCATTGTATACAACCGTAGCTATAACGCCATTCCTAAAGGTAGCTATGGCGGCAGCACCTATATGGTAAAACGGGGCGATACGTTGTTCTACATCGCCTGGATTACTGGCAGTGATTATCGCGAGTTGGCTCAGCGTAACAATGTCCCTGAGCCTTATAGCCTGAGCGTCGGGCAGGTGCTTCAGGTGAGTGACGGTTCTTCCGCGCCGGTAAGCAGCGGATCGGCCGGCGGCGGACGCATGCTGGCAGGCGGTACGGGCGGCGGTATGCTGGCACCTTCCGATGCCAAGCGTGGCGGTGTGCCTCAGCCGCCATCAATGACGCAAATTCAAACAACTCAGGTTGATTCTCAGTCAACTAATGCGTATTCTGGAAATTCGGGTAAACAGAATGTAGGTAAGATGTTGCCTTCCACTGGAGCTGCCGTGACTGCCCCCGCGGTTGTTGAAAGCAGTGCTCCTGCTGTCGGCAGCTGGCGTTGGCCTACTGAGGGGAAAGTCATAGATAGTTTCTCTGCGTCGGAGGGGGGAAACAAAGGGATTGATATCGCTGGCACTCGTGTGCAACCGATCATGGCGACCGCTTCAGGGCGTGTTGTTTATGCGGGCAACGCTTTACGCGGGTACGGTAATCTGATCATCATCAAACACGACGATGATTACCTGAGCGCCTATGCCCATAATGACACTATTCTGGTCCGGGAACAACAAGAGGTCAAGGCGGGTCAACAGATCGCTACCATGGGTAGCACCGGAACCAGTTCAGTACGCTTGCATTTTGAAATTCGTTACAAGGGGAAATCCGTAAACCCGCTGCGTTACCTTCCGCAGCGATAAATCGGGCAGAGTATTTCGGTATTCTGCCAAGGGATCACGTGTAGGAGCCACTTATGAGCCAAAGCACGCTGAAAGTTAACGAGTTACATGATGATGCCGAGTTCGATGAAAATGGACTTGATCTTTTTGACGAAAAGGCGCTAGCGAAGGAAGAAGCGGGAGATAATGAGGCATCCGACGATGAGTTGTTATCCCAAAGTGCAGCCCAGCGTGTGCTGGATGCTACCCAACTCTACTTAGGGGAGATCGGTTACTCTCCGCTTCTGACCGCTGAAGAAGAAGTCTTTTTTGCCCGTAGAGCGCTGCGTGGTGATGTTTCATCGCGACGCCGTATGATTGAAAGCAACCTGCGGCTGGTGGTGAAAATTGCCCGTCGCTACAACAATCGCGGTCTGGCGCTGTTGGATCTCATCGAAGAAGGTAATCTTGGTTTGATCCGTGCGGTTGAGAAGTTCGATCCCGAAAGGGGTTTCCGCTTTTCAACCTATTCCACATGGTGGATTCGCCAAACGATTGAACGGGCTATCACGAACCAAACTCGTACGATTCGTCTGCCCATCCATATCGTTAAAGAATTGAACGTTTATCTGCGTACCGCGCGTGAGCTTTCACATAAGCTGGATCACGAGCCCAGTGCGGAAGAGATCGCCGAGCAGCTCGACAAACCTGTTGATGACGTAAATCGCATGTTGCGCTTGAATGAGCGTATCACATCGGTCGATACGCCATTGGGCGGGGACTCTGATAAAGCGCTGCTGGATATTCTGGCGGATGAAAAAAACAACGGACCAGAAGACACCACGCAAGACAACGATATGAAACAGAATATCGTTAAATGGTTGTTCGAACTGAACGCTAAACAGCGTGAGGTGCTGGCTCGTCGTTTTGGGCTGCTGGGGTATGAAGCGGCAACGCTTGAAGACGTTGGTCGTGAAATTGGCTTGACCCGTGAACGCGTGCGCCAAATTCAGGTGGAAGGGCTGCGCCGTTTGCGTGAAATTTTGCAAGTACAAGGGCTGGATATTGAAGAGCTGTTCCGTGAATAACGAAGCAGAAGTGAATGCCGTATTTGCACGTTGAGTCGACTATCAGTTAAATAAAATAGGTGGGGAAAACCCCACCTATTTTTTATGGAGCCTATACACGAGATGGTGTAATTGCCTGATTTTGATATGTTCAATCCAACATAAAAAGTAGGTTACTTTATGTGTATTAGTCGCGACTAATACAACTAATACAACTAATACAACTAATACAACTAATACAACTAATATGTACTAGCTCAGACCTGATCTGACAGTTACCGATTATTTATACAGGTGTCTGTCAGATTACATCTGGTTCAGATTCTTTTCTGCCCAGATCCGTTTTCCATCGAGTAAAGTGGCCATCGGCGTACGCCCGCAGC
>NZ_JAHWCO010000468.1:0-1342 GCF_020054415.1 Candidatus Symbiopectobacterium sp.
GCCATAAAGGCTGCGGATTCCCTTGACGTAAAATCAGTATGTTAAATCCAGAGCGTGGTGATGCATCCCGGAGCGATCAGCATTTTAATCCAAAACAGGCGTGTCATAACAGCATTATTCCCTATTATTCAACAAAGCCCGTAAAATCATGCAGTTAGGCTTCATGAGAAAAGTGTACAGCTGAGATGACAAGCATTTTCAACCAAAACTGGCATGGAAAAACAGCATGATTACCTATTATTCAACAAAGCCAGAGTGAGGATGTTGTCATTGGCGCAGTATACCTTGCTCAGGTTACGGTATGCCATCGGGATTTCCAGCTCGGGGTTAATGTGATTTTTCACGTCTAAGGAAGGGAGTCTGCAAGTCGAAATTGACGGTAACGTATTGATAAAAATGTCGTGTATTGTTGTGTTTTGTTGCCTATTTTTTGAGCATGGGATAGAGATAACCATATGATAATTAGTAGATTATTGATTTAGGTCTTCGCTGTCAGGAGTTCAGCCGCAGTTCACGCAATGGGTGACCTGGTTGACCGATGCCAGTATCAACGGGATGGCGCGCGACATGCTGTTGTCGGATGCCATGCTGGGCTATCTGCAATTTGTTGACGGCGTGGAGCGTAACGGTACCGACTGTCTCTACAGCAGCGTCCCCTATCGTTTGCAACCGCCTGCGCCTGTGCGCGTGGAGCAATGGCGGCAGGCAGTGGTCGCGGGTAACGGCGCTGGGTTTGTTTCATCGCTTGCGCCGCGTCATTCACAATATGCCAAGATGCATCAGGCGTTAAAAACGCTGTTGTTGGATACGCGTCCCTGGCCGGTGTTGACGATGTCGGATACCTTGCGTCCCGAACAGCAAAGCAATGATCTGGCCGTGTTGCGTGAAATACTGCAACGCACCGGTATGCTTGCCACGTCAGGAACCATCACCCTGTTCAATGAACAACAGGCTGCTACTGACGCGGCCGCGCCGTCACCGGATACCTATACGGGCGATCTGGTCGAGGGGGTCAAGCGCTTCCAGCAGTGGCAGGGGTTAGACGCTGACGGCGTCATTGGCAAGCGGACGCGGGATTGGCTGAACGTTTCGCCGCAGACCCGTGCAGCGCTGCCGGCGCTTAATATCCAACGTCTGCGCCTGGTGCCGGATAATGTGAGCACCGGAATCATGGTGAACATCCCAGATTATTCGCTGAACTATTATCTGTACTAGCTCAGACCTGATCTGACAGTTACCGATTATTTATACAGGTGTCTGTCAGATTACATCTGGTTCAGATTCTTTTCTGCCCAGATCCGTTTTCCATCGAGTAAAGTGGCCATCGGCGTACGCCCGCAGC
>NZ_JAHWCO010000559.1:0-1058 GCF_020054415.1 Candidatus Symbiopectobacterium sp.
GACAGCGGCGGCGACCATTAGCCCAAGTCGGATGGTCATCTGCATGCCAAGTTTATCAAAACCGGCAGTCATATCCTTGCGGACATCGGCTATCTCTGCGGACAGGTCCTTACGGACATCGGCTATCTCTTTGCGAACATCAGCGATATCGCGCTTCACTTCGGCGATATCAGCGGACAGGTCTTTGCGCACATCGTCGAGATCGCGCTTTGTAGCAAGATCTGCTACCTCGTGTGATTTTCGCACAACAAGAGATATCGCCTTGGCCTGGTCTTTCGGCAACCCGGCGTTTTCCAGCGTTTCGACGAACTCTTGAGTATCAAATGCAACCTGGCCCATAGCGTATCCTCCTGTGTTAAGCCAAGTGTAACCCAGTAATCTTATTGACGGAAGATCAACCCATGCGCTATAGTCACACTGCACCTGCAAATTCAGGTGTCGGGATTGGAACCCCGTAGGGATTGTCGCGACAGAATGACACGCCGCGAGCGTGTTTTTTTATGTCGCAATTCAGCTTCATCTCAATGGTGGGCTGGATAGGGCTACCGAAAGGTAGGCCGGATGACAATCCCGGTAGTTCCAACCCTGTTCAGTCCACCACCAATAGAGATTGGAACCTCTTGGTGGTGATTAAATTCAGATTGTCACCGGAGGTCATTATGACACTTCACTCATCCCTTGCTGCACCTAAAGTTACCATCCGCAATGGTAAAGCTGTAACTACATCTCTGGACGTTGCAAATTATTTTCAAAAACGCCATGACGATGTTTTGAAAAAGCTTCGCACCTTGGATTGCTCAGCTGATTTTAGCGCCCGCAATTTTGCGGGGGCCGAATATACCGATGAGCAAGGTAAGCTACGCCCGATGTTCGAGATGACTAAGGACGGCTTCGTCTTCCTCGTCATGGGTTTCACAGGCAAAAAGGCAGCAGCGTTCAAGGAAGCTTACATAGCGGAGTTTAACCGCATGGAAGAGCGGCTTTACGGCCAACGCCAAACAAAGCAACCAAGCACTGTCACACAAGAAGAGATCGACGCACATTATGCCGAATGCGTA
>NZ_JAHWCO010000540.1:0-4114 GCF_020054415.1 Candidatus Symbiopectobacterium sp.
ATGGCCACTTTTGCCATAACCGTGTTTTTTCACAGGAGATGTCTGTTCACAAAATGGGCATCTTACATCAACTTTAGCCACTGTATTCCACATCCAAAACCGGACATTTCACACTGCAATCAACATATTGAATACACGACCCGCTGCTCGCGCTGTTGCTGCCACTCGCGGCCCCTGCTTTTTGCATGCCAAGCTGCCGCTGTGTGTCGCTCAGCAGGCGTTCAACTGCTTCCTGTGCATGTTGCCCCAACGCCAGTTCGAACTAGGCCAGTGATGCTTCTCGTTGCAACCCGGCGCGAATCACGTCCTGATTAGCCTCCGCTTTACGCGCTTCAGCGCGAATGGCATCTGATTCGCGTTCGCGTTTAGTGCTGCTGACATAATCCTGCATGATGCCGACACGTTGCATGGTCATGTCAGAACGGGTGAAACGATGCGCATTGGCCCCACTGACCGGAAAGTTATCAATCCCAACTTTCAGTTTGGGATCGGGTAGCTGCATGGCGGAATCTGCCATGTTATTCAAGGCATTCACTTGGTGATTATTGGCAGAAATTTCTGCCGAATACTGTTTCGCAGCCGCCAGGGTTTGATCGAGCGTTGTTGCCCGAGCCGTAAATATCGCGCAGCCAAAAAGCCATGTAAGGGCATAACCCGCCTGCTGTAGACGAAGCGTCAACATATCGACCTCGAATCAGTTAGCGGATGCTGAAATCAAATCGTAGCCGGAGGCGCTTTGGATAAAGGTGAAGTTCACCGTTTGTCCGACGCTCAGCGGGCTGCCCTTGTAGGCACTGAGGCCAAAACGCATGGTCATGGCGGGCCAACTAAGTGCGGGAATAGGTTGGTGGGCGAAGGTGACGCTGGTGTCCGACTAGGCTTTTACCACTCCTGTGCCTTGATACACCGTCGCGGCACGGGTGGGTTGAGTACCATGGTTCATGTTGCTGTGATCCATGGACATCATGGCATTGTGATCGTGCGCGGCGACAGGCGATGTTTCGGAAAAAGCAGGGGCTGTAGTAGCAACGGAAGCAAATAGGGCAATGGCGGTCAGTAACGTACGCATAATAAGTATCTCCAGAATAAAATATAACAAATGATAGAAAATCAATGTGTTGTTTTAACCCGTCATACTTAAAATTGCAGATGCGTTAGCTACGTTCACTCACCCGAATCACTTACTGGAGTAAGCCCATCGGGACCCATTCGCTTGCCGACTTCCTGCAACTCGAATTATTTAGGGTATATCTGGATTTATTCTCCGAAACGGCAGTATACGATCTCAGCCGGTGGCCCGGTTCGCGGTGGTGTTAACCACGTGTGTTGATCAGGGAGGTTAGTATCATTCGCCAACACGAGCAACGTGCTCGTATCATGCGCTATCGCATCCAGGTTCAGCGGCGAGGCGGTCTTTTGCGCCGTATCCGGTGTGCAGTGTTTATCACACAGCGGCGCTTTCGCCATGACTGAGGCGTGGTGAGAGACCCGTGTCATGTTCATGCCGTGGTGACTGACCACCTGCGTGGTTTGTACCACCGGTTGGACATCGCACAGATGAGCTGCCAACGCCAGTTGGGTATTAAGCATCAACCAACAGACAACCACGCCAAACGCCAATAGACGGCGCTTGCGTTGCGGTAATTGTCTGAAAGGCAACCCAAACATGCGGAGCTTCCCACGGAGTAATCGAATAGCCCTACATATAACAATAATTTTTGCGTAAGCGAAAGCGTGAATTGTTTGCTGTGCACGCTCTTGACATAAATTTACCGTGCAAAAGCGTGCCCGGTTTGTCTTGGTGGCGTTATGTAACGAATTGATAACTTGTCAGTGAGCAGTACTGCTGGGTTTCAGCCAACAGTCTGGTTGTGGCCAGTCCGGATGATTTGGACTGTCTGGCAAAAATTCACTTTCCAGCGCCACTCCAGCGAAGTTGTCATACAGAGTGCCGTCTCGGGCAGGGGTCCCCGCGAGAAAGTTCCCACTGTAAAGCTGCAAGGCTGGAGCGCTGGTGAAGACGCTCATCATCACTTTCTCATCCGCAGACCACAGGTTTGCCGCTGGGCATTCGCTGGAGCCGCAGGTCCGATGCAGCAGATAAGCGTGGTCATAGCCGCTAACCGCTTTCTGATCGGCGTCGTGCAAAAAATCCTGCAATAGCGTTTTGGGCTGGCGGAAATCCAGACCCGTGTGGTTTACCAGAGCAAGGCCGTCAACGGGGATCCCCTCACTGTTCACCGGCAAATAATGATCGGCGAACAGTTGTAAACGGTGGTGACGCACATCGCTGGTATGTCCATCAAGATTGAAATGGGCGTGGTTAGTCAGGCATACCGGACAGGTTTTCTCTGTCAGCGCGGAATACTCAATTTCCAGCGCATTGTGTTCGGTTAACCGATAGCGTGCCTGTGCGGTCAATTGCCCCGGGTAGCCCTGATCGCCATCGGGCGAGACCGGCAGATAAGTGATTTGCGTAGCATCCTGCTGCACAATGCGCCAGCGACGCGCGTGAAACCCATCGGGTCCACCGTGCAACTGGTGTTTGCCCTGATTGGGTGTCAGTGTGTAGATTGCGCCGTTTCGCTGTAAACGGGCGTGGTCGATGCGGTTGGCATAGCGCCCGATAGACGCGCCAAGATAGGCCTGTTGGCGCGGATAATCCGCAGGTGTCGTGCAGCCGAGCAGTACTTCACGCACTTCTCCCTCCGGCAGAGGGACCTGACAAGAAAGCCAGGTTGCGCCCCAATCTATCAACATAACGCGCATTCCTGCACGGTTCTTTAGCGTAGTCAGCGTAAAAGGCTGGCCATTTGGGGCCATTTCAGCACTTTTTTCGTTCAGCATACACCTGCTCCTCAGGGTATCAGTCGGGATAGCCATTGTGATGTTTGGATTGCCAGCGCCAGGTATCCTCCGCCATTTGCGCTAACGTCCGGGTAACGCGCCAGTGGAGTTCATTGGCCGCTTTTTCCGGATCGGCCCAATAGGCGGGAAGATCGCCCTCGCGGCGCGGGGCGAAGTGATAGGGTAGCGGTTTACCGCATGCCTGACTAAATGCTTGCACGACGTTCAATACACTGTAGCCGACACCAGTCCCCAGATTGTAAATATGTACTCCCGGGCGTTGATACAGTGCTTTCATTGCTGCAACGTGACCGTCGGCCAGATCGACGACATGGATGTAATCTCTGACGCAGGTGCCATCTTCCGTCGGGTAGTCATTACCGAAGACAGACAGCGATTCTCGGCGACCAACGGCGACTTGCGCGATAAAGGGCATCAAATTGTTAGGGATGCCTTGTGGATCTTCGCCCATCTCTCCTGAAGGGTGTGCCCCAACCGGATTGAAATAGCGTAATAAGGCAATGCTCCACTCCGGATGCGCTTTCTGTAAGTCTGTCAGGATCTGCTCCACGATCAACTTGCTGCGCCCGTAAGGGCTGGCGGGCATACCGGTGGGAAAGCTTTCCTGATAAGGGATACGTGGCTGATCGCCATAGACCGTTGCAGAGGAACTAAAAATCAGGTTTTTAACGCCCACTTTTTCCATTGCTTTAACCAGCGTCAGGGTGCCATGGATGTTATTGTCATAGTATTCAACAGGCTTGCTGACGGATTCTGCGACCGCTTTTAGCGCAGCAAAATGGATCACGGCATCGATGTTTTCAGTGGCGAAAATACGGTCTAATAAAACGCTATCGCGAATATCACCTTGATAAAAGGGCACTGCCTTTCCGGTGAGACGGGTAAGGGTTTCCACCACGCTGGCTTTACTGTTGCACAGGTTGTCCAGAATAATCGGTTGATGCCAGGCTTCTAAAAGCTGAACACAGGTATGGCTGCCGATGTAACCGCTACCACCTGTCACTAAAACATTCATAAGAACCTCGATGACCAATGTTGAATAAAACTAGCATAGCCTGTGGGGGGGGGGGGGGAAAGGTGATCTGCAACGAAGATATTCGCTGAAATTATGTGTACTAGCTCAGACCTGATCTGACAGTTACCGATTATTTATACAGGTGTCTGTCAGATTACATCTGGTTCAGATTCTTTTCTGCCCAGATCCGTTTTCCATCGAGTAAAGTGGCCATCGGCGTACGCCCGCAGC
>NZ_JAHWCO010000641.1:0-2585 GCF_020054415.1 Candidatus Symbiopectobacterium sp.
AGTAATTAAACAGCAGTTACCTATCTGGTTTTGCGAAGACTGATTATTGATGACATGAACGGCATATCGGCCTGCTGAAAAACCTGACGACAAAAATGGCTCACTGAAGCAGAGGGCCTTTTCAGGTTCACCAGGTGCGGAGCTCATCGAGGCGCGGGCATCTCGCCCACATAGACGCGGGATAGATTGAAGCAAGCCCGCCATTAGTCAAAAATCAGTGTTGCAAAAATGGGGGTGACCATAGATTTTGCCACGTTCTCCAGCAAGTTCCTGAAAAATGGTTCACTGTGGGATCTACCGGGCTCTGTCACACTGTCAAGCCTGATGCCAATGACGCATGTTGGGCTGGATAATTTCGATCTGGTTAACTATCTGATCGGACAAGTGATGATGGATGATGACGATCGTTTAGCGGCGCTGAAAGAGTATTTCCCCGACGCCAAAAAGGAAGACTGGCGCTTGGCGGTTGCCGGACAACGGGTTCAGGTTATCAAGAAAGATGCGAATAAAGGTGGGGTACTGAAACTGGGCACCGAGATCGTCAGCTCGCAGGATGGTACTATCGCTGCACTGCTGGGCGCTTCTCTAGGGGCGTCAACCGCAGCACAGATCATGCTGAATTTGCTGGAAAAAGTGTTTAAGCAACAAGTAGCAACACCAGAATGGCAGAGCAAACTGCAGGCGATCGTGCCGTCTTACGGTAAGAAACTGGACGGCGATATTGATCTTACCAACCAGATACGCCGTTACACCAGCTACATGCTGCACCTGAATTACATTGAAGTGAAGCCGGAGTAATACAGCGCAAGCTGTAGCGCTTCAAGCAAAAGATAAAGGCCGCATTAGCGGCCTTTCGTGTAGATCGCTACTGGCGATTAGAAGGTGTAGTTCAGGTTAACGCCGTAAAGCCAAGCGCGGCCTTTGGAGCTGAAGTTGTACTCGACGGCACCCAGCTCAGCAGGTTTTTTTTCAATTATATCAATGCGTTTACCATGCATATAGGATACGCCTATATCCACAGACATATCTTTGTTAAACGCATAGGTTGTCCCCGCGCTTAACCAGAAGCGATCCTGATCGGGAATGGAAATAGAGCGCTTATCGGCAGGAACCGGGCTGTCATCAAACGCGATACCAGCGCGGAACGTCCAGTTATCATCGTGATAATAAGTGGTACCCAACGCCAAGCGGTAGGCATCCCTGAAACCTTCTTCTTTCTTGAACAGTTCGCCGCTACTGCCAGTAGCTCTCAACTCTTTGAAAGTGCTCCAACTGGTTAATGCCATACTGTAATGCACGGCCCATTGTGGAGCGACTCTGTGGTAGGCTGAAACTTCCCACATTTCCGGTAGGTTTAATGTGAGTTTACCCGGAACAGTGACAAAACCGCTCTTTGCACCGGTGTAATCGCCGTTAAAATCGATATCAACTTTAGAACGATAGGTCAGGCCAAATCGGTTATTTTTATCCACTTCATACAGAATACCAGCGTTCCAGCCGTAGCCCCATTCTTTACCTTCTAGGCGTACAATCTCAGTTGAGGCTGGTATGCCTGAGCCTATGGTACCTAACTCACCAGCATGTCGCACGATGGTCGCATCTGCATATACAGCGTTAAAACCCAATCCAAAACTGAAATGTTGATTTAATCGGTAGGCAGCACTTAGGTTCAGGTTAGAAGTTAAAAGATCGGTCTTGCCGCCAATAGATCCAGCGTGATAGCTCTCATTAAACTCCGTCGCTAATCCATAATTGGTGGTAGCTGATGCGCCAATTGCCCATTGCTCATTTAACGGCACAATGAGATGCATATTTGGTACCCAGGCATGTGGCGCAATATTTTTCGCACTAGTGTCTTGGCCGGTTACGGGGCTCGTGCCCGTAATATCAATATCCGGATTAATATACGTCACGCCACCAGAAACCGTGGTGCGATCGAACATTGTCATGGTGGCGGGGTTGCGGCTGCCGGATGTCGCATTATCGGCCACGGCACCTTCGCCAGAAAACGCACGCCCCAACCCGGATGAAGAGTATTCATTGAGTTGGAAGCCTGCGGCGGAAACTTGTGTTGAAACTAGTGCCACTGCTATCGCTACTGCGGAGTGTTTAAACAGGTTTTTCTGGCTCATGACCAAAACCTCATCGTGTACTTGTTATTTGACCTTGTTACATACCGTAACAAGGGACGCGCATTGTAGGGGGGCGCTGGTGGACTGACAAATCAGACAAGTTGGCGAAAGTATAAGTGGGGAGCATGTAAATGTTGCGAGTTTGTGTTATAAATATTTCCATATTAATGTAAAAAACAGACCCAGTTAACACATTCGTTAAGAAATACGCGGTCTACGCTGAGTTAATTTACCTAATAATAACAAAATTATGTGAGATTGATCACTAAATGCACTTACATGCACTAAGTTCTAGTGCTTGGTGGTCCCGCTGGGCTTTGTTGAATAAATAGAACTTTTGGGTAATCATCGGAGCAGATCACCACAGTTGTTTCAAAATCAGGTCTCCATGGCAAAACAAAATTTTAAAATCACCAACTGGCCCTCTTATAACAAGGCCCTCAAGCAGCGCGG
>NZ_JAHWCO010000490.1:0-6130 GCF_020054415.1 Candidatus Symbiopectobacterium sp.
ACCCGCCGCCTGATACAATCAGCGGCTTTGTTGAATAAATAGATTTTATGCTGGCAGTACAGTGAAACGACGGATCCTCGCAACGCAAAATCATGCAGTTAGGCCTCATGAGAAAACTGTACACCTGAGGGGACAAGCATTTTCTACCAAAACTGGCTTGGCAAAACAGCATGACTCACTATTATTCAACAAAGCCACAATCAGCCCGTCGTCAGCATCAATAAGGCCAGTTTTGGAAATAGATCCAATCGAACTTAACTCTTCGACATTGTTACCAAACACGCCAATACCTAAGCTCGCGTTGATGGTACCGCCGTTAATTAATGACGCTACGCTGGCATCATTTTCCAGAACGATCCCCGCGTCACCGGTAATCAATCCGGTGTTACTAATGGAATAGAGACTGGAACTGTTGAGCAGGATGGCAGCGTCGTTATCAGAGGAAATCACACCGGAGTTGACGAATTCATACAGCATGGAGTCATTTTCCAGCACGATGCCCTTGTCACCACTGATATCACCAGCGTTCTCGAAAGAGCATAGGTTGCTGGCGTTGATTAAAACGGCCGTATCTTCATCACCTTCGATATGCCCGGAGTTGTTGAATTCCCCCATAAAGCTGTTGTTCTCGAGGTAAACGCCCTTATGTCCCAAGATGGTTCCGGTGTTAAACAACGAATCAATATTACCCGCATCACTCCAAATACCACTGTTGTCACTGGCAGAAATTAAACCGGAGTTGGTTAATGGACTGATCGACCCGCTGTTGTAAAACCCATCACTACCTTTGATAACGCCAGCGTTGCTGAGCGTACCAATGGTTGAGGTATTGGTGACGCCGAAATCGGTTCCGGTGATCGTACCGGTATTGGTTATGCTCAGATAATCCTGCGCAGTTGTGATGCTCAGGCCGCTGATGTTGGTGGAAACATCGATCGATGCAGCGGATGATGGGTAAGTAGAAAGAACGCCTAGTAAAGTACTTACTGCCACCACCAACGGTTTGACTTTGAATGACGAAGACCTCATCCGGCACTTCTCCCAATATATAATAACTCATTGATATTTCATCATTCCGCTGATATTGATAGATTATTAATTAAAAGCAAACTTCATGGAAGCAGCATGTTTGCTATCAGAACTGTCTCAAAGGGTAGACGGGGCGCGGGAGAAAACTTTCATATTCTGATTCTTGCTATCAGAGCGTCAGGGCGGATATATCAGAGGGTTACGCGAAGATGGTGAGAAAAAGCGGTAAAAAAAACGCCAGCCCGAAGGCTGGCGTTAACTTATCGGCTACTGGCTATCAGGCATAAACCGGGAAACGCTCACAAATAGAGAGGACTTTTTGTTTCACGCGTTCAATGGTCGCTTCGTCATTGATGTTATCCAGAACGTCACAGATCCAGCCTGCCAGCTCACGCACTTCCGCTTCCTTGAAGCCACGACGGGTTGCCGCTGGCGTACCGATACGGATACCGGAGGTCACAAACGGGCTCTTCGGATCGTTCGGCACGCTGTTTTTGTTAACGGTAATATTAGCGCGACCCAGAGCGGCATCGGCTTCTTTACCGGTCAGGTTTTTGCTTACCAGATCGAGCAGGAACAGGTGGTTGCTGGTGCCACCAGAAACCACGTTGAAACCGCGCGTCAGGAACACCTCAACCATGGCCTTGGCATTCTTCGCCACTTGTTGCTGGTAAACTTTGAACTCAGGTTCCATCGCTTCTTTCAACGCGACCGCTTTACCGGCGATAACGTGCATCAATGGGCCGCCCTGGCCGCCAGGGAAGACGGCAGAGTTCAGTTTTTTGTACAGTTCTTCATCACCGCCCTTGGCCAGAATCAGGCCGCCGCGCGGACCCGCCAGCGTTTTATGGGTAGTGGTCGTGACGATATGCGCATGAGGAACCGGGTCAGGATAAACGTCAGCCGCGACCAGACCCGCAACGTGTGCCATATCCACAAACAGATAAGCACCAATGCTGTCAGCGATTTCACGCATTTTCGCCCAGTCAACCACGCCTGAGTAAGCAGAAAAACCACCTACGATCATTTTCGGTTTGTGGGTTTGTGCCAGTTCAGCCATTTCTTCGTAATCGATTTTACCGCTTTCATCGATACCGTAAGGAATCACTTTGTACAGTTTGCCAGACAGGTTAACCGGAGAGCCGTGGGTCAGGTGACCGCCGTGAGCCAGGTTCATCCCCAGAATGGTATCACTCGGTTGCAGCAGCGCGGTATACACGGCAAAGTTGGCCTGAGAACCGGAGTGCGGTTGCACGTTAGCGTAGTCAGCACCGAACAGCGCTTTAGCACGGTCAATCGCCAGTTGCTCTACGATGTCAACATATTCGCAGCCGCCGTAGTAACGTTTGCCGGGATATCCTTCCGCATATTTGTTGGTTAACTGAGACCCTTGAGCCTGCATAACACGTGGGCTGGTGTAGTTTTCTGACGCTATCAGTTCAATATGCTCTTCCTGACGCACCACTTCTTGCTGCATCGCGTGCCACAGTTCGGCATCGTAATCGGCAATGTTCATTTCACGCTTTAACATCCGCATCTCCTGACTCAGCTAACTATATGTACAGTAAAAATTCCCGCAACGGGTATTGGCCTATAGTGTAAACCGTTTATCCCCTTGCATGATAGGGCTTGACAGAGGTTTTTACGCAAACGATTAGCTTCAATCAGCACAAGGCTTAGCGGCCTAATGACTTCATGTGCTGGCAAGGGAGTCTTCTTCATCTGCATCCTGCATTTTCTTCATTTTGTGTTCCCGTTGACACAATAAACACCAACACAAAGCAGGGATTTACAACGGGTCAATGCTCGAATAAGATTTATTAAAAATACATCTTATAAAAACACATGGAGTCACCATGCTAGATGCAAAAACCATCGCTATCATAAAATCGACCCTGCCCTTGCTGGCAAAAACCGGCCCTGCACTGACCGCCCATTTTTATCAGCGCATGTTCAGCCACCATCCTGAACTGAAAGACATTTTCAACATGAGTAATCAGCGCAATGGCGATCAGCGAGAAGCCTTATTCAACGCTATCTGCGCCTATGCGGCCAACATCGACAACCTCTCTGCGCTGCTGCCTGCGGTGGAGCGTATCGCACAGAAACATGCCAGCTTCTCGATCCAGCCTGCGCAATATGGCATCGTTGGCGAGCATCTGCTGGCCACGCTGGACGAATTGTTTAGCCCCAGCGGGGAGATATTGGATGCTTGGTGCAAGGCGTATGGCGTATTGGCTGATGTTTTTATTCAGCGTGAACGCGTCATTTATCAGGATGCAGCCAGCCAGCACGGCGGCTGGGAAGGCACGCGCCCCTTTCGCATCGTGAAAAAGCAGGCGCAAAGTGCGCTGATCGCCAGTTTTACGTTGGAACCTGTCGATGGCAAACCAGTGGTGGTTTTTAAACCCGGTCAGTATTTGGCAGTCTACATTCGCCACGACAGCCTTACTCATCAGGAGATTCGCCAATATTCCCTGACGCACACCCCCAATGGCCGCACTTATCGCATTGCGGTAAAACGCGAGGCTCAAGGAACCGTTTCCGGCTATCTGCATGACATTGCACAGGAAGGCGATATCATTTCACTGGCTGCTCCCCACGGGGATTTCTTTTTAACGGCAACCCCCACTACACCGGTCACGCTTATCTCTGCGGGCGTAGGGCAAACACCGTTACTCAGCATGCTGCATCAGTTAAAAGATCAGGCACATGAAGCGGACGTCCTATGGTTGCATGCCGCTGACAGCGGCGATGTGCATGCCTTTGGTGATGAGCTGACGCAGATTAACCAGCAATGGCCCACATTGACACGTTACGTATGGTATCGTCAGCCCGGTAAAGATGATCGTCCCGGTGAGGATTTTCACTATCAAGGCGTAATGGCGCTGGACAAACTGGCATACCGTTTGATCAATACCAACATGCATTTTTATCTGTGCGGCCCGGTGGCCTTTATGCAATTCGTCGCTCATCAACTCCTCACATTGGGCATCGCCCCCTCACAGCTACACTACGAATGCTTTGGCCCACAAAAAGTGGTGTAATGCGCCGAATCGCAAGAACCCACCGCACGGGCAAACGCACGCGCGGTAATCTTATCCACGATCACAAATTTATGCTCCCACCCGATCCGGTAATGATAAAAAACGGTATCGATCACAAAAATCCGCCACACCATAATGAAAATAACATTTCATTTTTAAAAAAAACGAAGTTTTATCTTATTGATTTGCTCCGCGGCCTGTCTGCATCCCACTTTTTTGGCCGAACAAACAAGGAGTTTGTGTAAGAATCATTAGCACTGCGGCAAGCCTGTTGCACACCACCAAAACGACGTCGTCTTTTTTACTACTTTTTGCTACAAGGGATGTATCTGACCATGTCTACACGATTTTCTCACCGCATTACGCTCGCGCTGCTGATTAGCGCTTCCGTGGGCTATGCCCATGCACAAAAGAATGCAGCACCGTCTAGCGAAACGCTGCCCGCCACCATTATTGTGCGTGACCAACAAGGGCACCGTCGCCAAACGCAAACGGATGTGCAGTGCCACTACCAGTTGGAAGTGTCTGAATTAACGGCACCGCTGCGCCTGTCTGCGGTTGAGCCCGGCGGCAATAACTGTTTGCTGAACAATCAGGCGCGTGCCATCTGCCTGAGCGCGTTGTTGCCAACCGCTCAATCGGGTAAAGGAAACATCGCCAACATTAACCCATTTACCGATCACATCGCCTCCGACATAGCCGCTGCGGCAGGCTACATTGGCCCGCAGCAACTCTCCGATGATGCAGGCACACCAGCGCTATCAGCCGCAACCTGGAAACAGGCTAATGCGGTGTTTCATGCCGGTTTCGGTCCCGCGTTAAAACAGGCGGGTATAACTAACCCTGCACAGTTTGATCCCCTGCACTACCCGGCAACGCAGCAAAAAGCCGTTCGCCAACTGGTCGATGTAATCAATCACAACCGCAACTACCATAACGACAGCGGGCAAGCGGGCCACACCGTACTGACGGACAGCGTGTTCCGACCGATCGTTGGTCTTAGCGCCGATGGCAGCTACGAAGGGCTGGATTATGGCTACGCGCACCGTCAGTTGGATGATATCAAAAAGGCCAAGACGCGCATCTTTATCGTTGGCGACTCTACCGCCGCCAACTACGAGAAACTGCGTTTCCCACGTATGGGCTAGGCACAGGTGTTTGAACAGCAATTCCGCCATGACGGCAGCGTCAAAGTGATCAACGGTGCCCGTGCCGGACGCAGTTCGCGCGATTTCTTCTATGAAGGCTGGTTCCGACAGATGCAGCCGCTGATGCAGCCCGGCGACTACATTCTCACTCAGATGGGCCACAACGATCAGAACTGTAACGGTGCCAGAGCGGTACGCGGCGCGGCGGATGTCGGCAACCTGTGCACCTACCCCAATGATGCGGCAGGCAATCGCAAATTACCGCAGGGTAAACCAGACATGTCATTCCAGAACGCGCTGGAACGCTATATCACCTATGCCCGCTAGCATCAGATGACCCCAGTGCTGCTAACACCAACAACCCGCGTGAAAGGTGCACAAGGAAAAGACGGCACCCCTGCAGTTCACAGTCACTTCACCCGTCAAAATGCTGAAAACGGCTTTGCCTTTATCGGTGATTACAGCCAAACCATCAAAGATACCGCGAAAGCCAACAATGTCCCTTTGCTGGATGTCGAACCCGATACCATTGCACTGGCTAACTAGGATAACGGACATCACTGGAAACAGTACTGGCTGGTGATCGATCCTAAACGCTACCCGTACTACAAAGATCAGGCGGGCAGCACCAGCAAACCGGATACCACCCATTTCCAACAAATCTATGGTCACCCCCATTTTTGCAACACTGATTTTTGACTAATGGTGGGCTTGCTTCAATCTATCCGGCGTCTCTGTGGGCGAGATGCCCGCGCCTCGATGAGTTCCGCACCTGGTGAACCTGAAAAGGCCCTCTGCTTCAGTGAGCCATTTTTGTCGTCAGGTTTTTCAGCAGGCCGATATGCCGTTCATGTCATCAATAATCAGTCTTCGCAAAACCAGATAGGTAACTGCTGTTTAATTACT